>SLLF01000344.1 GCA_007134175.1 Kiritimatiellia bacterium
GGGGGGGGGGGGGGGGGGGGGGGGGGCGGTACGCCCGGTCCGGCTGAGTAAAGGACGCAGTGTTGCCAACTGAGCCGCCAAGGCTGGGGACGCGGTGGCCAAGGCGGGGTAGTGTCGTTGCAGCGCGTCTAGTTGATACGCCGCCTGCAGGAATAGGTCACGGTTGGCGGCGCGCTCAAAGACTTGGAAGAGCAAGGCCTGGGCTTCCCCATATTGGCCTTGCGCCCAGTGGATGCGACCAAGTTCGAGTGCGGTGTAGTCGCGTACGGCTTCGTTGGCAGCGTTCTGCGCCAACTGGTAAGCGGTATGCCGGGACTCGACCTGGGAGGCATCCAGTTGCAACGCGGCCAACGCGCCCCACATCAGCCAGCGTTCCTCATCCGGCTCCCGGACGGCCAGGCGCCACGCTTCGCGGCGAGCCTGAAGCCACTGACCCTCCTCATACAGTTGCGCCGGCAGAGAGGTTGCCAGTGCGGACTGGCATACAAACAAGGCGCTGGCTATTAACGCCAGCGCCTTGTCAACGATCCTTGGCTCACAAGAGGCAACCGACATCAATAAAAGTTGGATCCGTAGCGCGCGGCCAAATCCGCCGTGGTGATGCCTTCGTAGCCTTCGATACCGTCCCAGACGGCTAGCACGATGTTGACGAAGGGGATGATACGGCCCCAGTCTCTAAAGTGCAGATCCTTGCCCTCGTTCCATTGGCCGGTAGTGCGGATGCCGAAACAGCAACCCACCAACAGACCCCCGACGCCTCCCGGACGCGCAGACACTTCCGCTGCGGGCCATACACCCAGTGCCAGTACGGCAATCATCGTTACGACAATTAATCTTTTCATGCTGATACCTCCTTAAACCGATTAATAGTATAGTGCTCCGTATTGCTGTTGCAGCTGGGTGGTGGTGATTCCTCCAGCACCATCGATCCCGTCCCAGACAGCAAATACTACACCCGCGTAGGGAATCAGGCGAGCCCACTCGCGGAAGTGCAAATCCTTGCCATCATTGAACGCGGCCGCGGTGCGAACGCCGAAGCAACAGCCTACCAGCAATCCGCCAATCCCGCCGCGACCCTCACCCGCCGTTGCCGGTGACGCCATTCCCAACACCAGTAACCCCGCTACAACACCCATCGCAATCTTGATTCTCATGCTTACCTCCAGTTAGTGCGGTCTATAATAGGCCTAGCGCCATGCCTGTCAATACCGTTTTACATCCATCATTTCCTGCCACAATCCTTAGCCCAGAGAAACCCCGGCCGCATCGGGGCTGGCCTGCAACCACCGTTGTAGTGTCCGGCGGGTTAACCCAATTAACGGTGCCTGTTACCCCGATTCGCCGGTGATTCGGGTTCCCTGCTATTGACTCGGTGGTGTCCACCTACTACAAGGTAATGAACGCGGCGACGTACCCATGGAGATCGCGCATGGCAACACAAACCAGTATACCTTTTATCGACTTGCAATCACCCTGGCGTGAATTGGAGCCGCAAATCCGGCAGGCAATGGATCGCGTGCTAGGTCATGGCCAGTTCATCATGGGGCCGGAAGTAGCCGAGCTGGAAGCGCTCCTGGCGGACTACGCTGGTGTGTCCAGGGCGCTGACCACCGCCAGCGGTACGGTTAGCCTGGAGCTAGCGCTGCGCGCATTAGACATCGGTCCTGGGGACGAAGTAATTACCGTTCCGTTCACCTGGATCAGTACGGCGGAAACGATCGCGCAAGTGGGGGCGCGGCCGGTTTTCGTGGATATCGATCCCGGCACCTACAATATTGACATCGCGCTGATCGAGGCGGCCATTACGCCGCGCACCAAAGCTATCATGCCGGTCAGCTTGTTCGGACAGATGCCGGATTACGACCGGATCAATGCCATTGCGGCTGCACACGGTGGCTTACCGGTTATTGAAGATGGTGCGCAGAGTTTTGGCGCCACGCGGCATGGTCGGCGTAGCGGAGGGGTCACCACGATAGGGTCCACCAGTTTTTTCCCCGCTAAACCGTTGGGATGCTATGGAGACGGCGGGGCGGTCTTTACCAGCGACCCGGAACTAGGAATGAAAATGGAGGCCTTGCGCAATCATGGTGGTTTGCAGCGGCACGATCACCCCTACATCGGTTTGAACGGGCGATTCGACACCCTGCAAGCCGCCATACTGTTGGCAAAATGGCCGCGTTTTGCCTGGGAAGTCCAACGGCGGCAAGCGGTGGGTGCGCGCTACAGCGAACTCCTGCGCGGGTATTTGGACGAGGGCGGGCGGGGCCGTACACCGCACATCGAGCCCGGCAATACGCATCTGTATGCGCAATATACGATCCGCATGGCGGGGCGCGAGCGTGTACAGGAACGCCTCAAGGCACAGGGCATCCCCACGGCGGTCTATTATCCCAAGTGTCTACATGAACAGCCCGCTTTCCGTTTTTGCGGCTACCATCGGGGCGACTTTCCCCAAGCAGAGCAGGCAGCAGGCGAAGTCTTTAGTTTACCGATGCATCCCGATCTGGATGAAGCCACCCAAGACCGGATCATCAAGGTGTTTACCGGCTGTTAGCCCGGGTTTCTCAACGACATTCAGGCCGTGGGGCTCTATCTGCGCGCCCCCCCATGCGGGCTATTTATACGTTACCGCCATGGGCCGGACCCGAATCGCCGACAATTTCCTTGAGAATGGTCTTATAGCCTTTGCCGCCAGACATCTTTTCATGTACTTCATGCAGCGCCGTGGTGGTGCCTTGGGTTGACTTTTCCTTAACGGTGAAAAGTGTGCGGCCAACCCGGATTAAATCCCCCCCCTGCAGGGCGTGGGTCTCGACACGCTCTTCGTTGACGTACGTCCCGTTCTTGGAGGCCAAATCCTTCAGTAAATGCTGATTGTCCAGCCACCGGATACCGCAATGAAGCCGGGAGGCCTTGTCATCCTCGATGGCGACATCGGCTTTGGGGCTGCGCCCGATCGTAATGGGTTTCTCCGTCAACGTTATCTCGGCGGTTTGGCCGTCCACCTTGGTGTAGCTTAAAATCATGATCTGGCCTGTCCTTTTCTCATGCTGTCATCACTATAGCGCCCAACCATGTGGCGGGCAATCTTTCAGATAGCGCCTTGCTCGATCAATGCGCGGAAATAGGCAATGGTGCTGTTCAATCCGTCCTCCAAGTCCATGCTGGGTGACCAGTCCAGTACGGCCTGGGCCTTGTCGATACAGGGTTGTCGGACTTTGGGGTCATCGACCGGCAGGGGCCGGTACGTGATGGTGGATGAACTGCCGGCCAGGCGTATGATGGTTTCGGCAAACGCCTTGATGCTGAGTTCATGGGGATTCCCGATGTTTACCGGTTCGGCGCAGTCGCTCATCATCAGGCGGTAGATGCCTTCGATCAAGTCGGATACGTAACAAAAGCTGCGCGTCTGCTGTCCCTCGCCAAAAACGGTCAAGGGCTCGCCCTTCAGGGCTTGGACAGCGAAGGCGGGTACTACGCGGCCGTCGTTGGGCCGCATGCGCGGGCCGTAGGTATTAAAGATGCGCACTATCCGAGTCGACACGCCATGGGTACGGTTGTACGCCATGGTTATGGCTTCCGCAAAGCGCTTGGCCTCGTCATACACCCCGCGCGGCCCGATCGGGTTGACGTTGCCCCAGTAGGATTCCCGTTGCGGATGTTCCAGCGGATCGCCATAGACCTCGGAGGTGGAGGAGAGCAGGAAGCGCGCACCTTTGGCGCGGGCCAATCCCAGGGCCTTATGGGTGCCCAGCGCCCCCACCTTCAACGTTTGGATGGGCAGCTCCAGGTAATCGATCGGGCTGGCCGGAGAGGCGAAATGAAAGATGTAGTCAACGGGATCCGGTAGATAGATGTATTCGGTCACATCGTGCTTGATGAACTTGAAATCGGCGTGGCCGGCCAAATGCTCGATATTGGCTATGTTCCCGGTTATCAAATTGTCCAGCACAATGACC
>SLLF01000066.1 GCA_007134175.1 Kiritimatiellia bacterium
CGTTCCCACCGGGCTGTCGCTTCATCGATACGACGCGCTTGCAAAAAATGCCACGCCGCCAAGGTGTCGGCCAATGGCGCCAGGGCATCGTCCGGTCGCGTCGCGGCGAAATGGGAAAAGGCCTCCGCGTGCGCCTCGTGATGGCCAGGCTCCGCTTGTTGTCGTGTCCATAGCCGCCACAAGCCTGCTTCATCCGCCGCCGACGCGGATTTGACGACCGCCAGCACGACCAGCACCCCAATCATCCCGGCGTGTATAGTACTCATTCCTGATCCTGATCGAATCACGACGGCCCCCTACTGTGTGATGGAATAGAAGAGCAGATTCTCGCCAAGCCGCATGGCACCGGCGGGATCGTACCCGTGCGCGAACGGACTAGGCGACAGCTCCCACCCGCCTGCCATACCCAGCGGACTGTACAGGATGACAAAGGTGCCGTCCACCGCGACGCCTTCGATACGCGGCGCGATGGCGGCCTGGCCCGTTTCCTGCATCATCGCCGGTGTGACGCCCAGACGCCGTACGTCATTCGGATAGCGAAACAGCGGAGAGTCGGTCGCTATCGGGCGCAGGGCGTGGTCCGGCAGCACCTGGGCGACCATTTGGCGAAAGGCGAGATCAAACCCGCGGCGCCCGCAGCAGGACTCGGCGATCAGGAGTCCGCCACTTTGCAGATAGGTCCGCAAGGCCATCCGCTCAGCCCCGTTCAGCTCAAAATGCTCGTGTCCCGTCAAATAGAGGACCGGCGATGCAAACAGGGCATCATCGGTGATCGTCAATTCACGCAGTCCGAATCTCACCGGCACCCCGGTGCGCTGATTAAACGACTGCAAGAGCAACGACAGCCCCGCGTGCCGCGTTTTCCACACGCCTTCATACATGAGTTGGGTCAGGTTAAACCGGTCGGAAGCCGCTTCCTCCCGCTCCACAAACTGCATCGCGCTGGCCGCACTCTGCGCCCAGGCGCGCATGGACGTCGCGTAGGTCAGGATATTAACCCCCAGCCGAAAAGCCGATTCCGGCAAGTAAGCCTGGTGCTCGTCTTCTACCGCACCCTGCCACCCCACAGCCAGCCCCCAGCGAGACACCAACGCGACCACACGGCAGTTGATTTCAATCGCGTCGAACCAAGGCTCATTGCCCCGGTAACCAGCCGCCCGGACAGCCGGGGTATACTCCACTTGATTGATGTCGTAAAAGGAATGGAAAATGGGGTGGTCCGCCGACAACCGCTGCAGGGGTTGTTCGGGAAAGATCAACTCCAATTCACGCACCACCGAGCGGTAAAACGGCATGGATCCCAGACCGGTATTGAAGATCATCATGCCTCCGTTCAGCATATACTCACGCAATCGCTCCCGTTCCGCGGGTGTAAAGGCAAACCGGTAATGACCGCTGCGGTAGAGCACGGGATTGCGCTCCGGATCCGCATCAATCTCGTTCAACGAGCGAATATCCATGCGAAACTCGCCCAGTTCACGATCACTTAGGCCTCGCAGCAGGTTGTTGATGTCGTTCGGCGTGGCGTTCCAATAAACATCCCGTCCGTATCGTTCTGCTCCCGGCTGGGCCATGGCCGTCCATCCGCCCAGCAGTATGGCAACCACGCCACTCGTGATCCATCGTTCCCCATGCTTGCTACCTTTCATGCTGCACCTTGCCTTTTCTCAATCAAAACACCCGTGTCCTTGGCGACGTATCGCCAGCCGCCGAGGGCTGGCCAACACCAGGCCGCCGTTGCCGGCCGGACCTCAGTGTCCGGCGTCTGCACCCCCTGGCGCCGATCTCCCGGCTTCGCCAAGGATTCGGATAAACACTAAACGCCCATTATGGGATTGACTCCCAGCCACTCATATGCGATAAATACAGTGTGAGTCAATTGTGGTCATTGTCAATTCTTCAGAGGTGAATAATATGAAACATCGAAATCAGATGCTGATAGCCACCTTGTCGGCGACGCTTTGCGCGGGAACCGTGCTGGCCAGCGATGGCACGGATGAG
Source organism: Kiritimatiellia bacterium (assembly GCA_007134175.1). Taxonomy (GTDB): domain Bacteria; phylum Verrucomicrobiota; class Kiritimatiellia; order SLAD01; family SLAD01; genus SLLF01. The sequence continues at coordinate 2,002 of SLLF01000066.1, forward strand.
CCGGGATTTGTTCCGCCGCCGCGTGACCCTGAACAGCCGCCCGCGCCACCGCGAACGGTTTCCTCCGCTGAAACCGTGCTGGCGTGTTGCTGCTGCCCGATTCAGCCCATGTCGCGGACCGAAGCGAAGCGTCCACCAGAACCGCCGGTGCTGGTGACGAAGATACGGGATGAGCGGATCCCAACCGAAAATTGATGCGGAAATAGTGGGTGTTCCGGCAACCGGATGGCGCTGCCCGGTATGAGGGATCACGCCCCTTATACGCTATGATCTTCTTATCTTATCGTGCCCGTTGGGTAATGGTGTGGCTGATGACGGTCTGTGGCGCATTGGCGCTTCAGGGCCGGGCCGATGAGTGGCGGATACCGGGCGCAACAATCCGTTTCGAGCTGCGCGTGCATGCCCGCCCCTCAGCCACCAGTGCCGGGTACTTCGTCACCCTCCCAGACGGAGGGCTGTTGCCGACCAACCACCCCACCCCGCATGTGTTCACGGCCGATGGTCGTTCCGTAGCCAGCTATGTCATGTGGCACCACGCGGAAAGCGAGCTGGCGATCGTCTTTGCCGAGGCCAGCGGCACCCGTCAATTTCATGTCTATATTGAACCCGCTTCCCGCTATCGGTTATGGACACCTGACAGCGACCTGACCCCTAGCGTCATCAAGGCCGTTGACCCCACCCGCTCCGGACTGGGTGCGGCTCGCACACTGCGGCGAATGGGTTCCGTTGGCTCGCTGGTCCACTACACCAATCACCGGGGCGTCTCCCGCGCTCCCCTCAGCGTCGGCCTCGATCCCTCGGGGCGGCCGCGGCCGGCCGCCTTTTATGTGCTGGCCCACGTGCAGTCCCGTGATCCAGGCCGGACATGGATCGTACCCGGGGTCATCAGCGGCGAAAGCGAAGTCTACGTAAACGGTAGCCGCCTTAACCCGCGGCGGCAGTCTGACCGGCCGGGCGGCACCGGCGACTTTGCCGAGATTCGTGCAGGCCCGAACCGTATCGAGATGCTTCATTCCGCTCCAGGAGACACGCCGTTCGAGACCGGCTTGCTATGGATGGCCTGGCGCACGCCCAACGCCACCGAAAGCGAGTTGGGCGGCCCTCGCGAGGACGGTCGCGGCCCTCAGTTGGATGCACGCGTAATCAACCAGCATGAGATCCTGCGATCCGGATCCTGCGTACTGACCGGGGCGCGCACCCGCTCCGGGGCACCCGTGGCCCTGCTGCGCCACGAACCGGCTAAGGTATTCTGGTTTGAGGACGAGACTCCTCTGCTGGTTTATGCCTTTTCGGCCGTCACGGAACATCATTCTCCGGACACCACCTATCGCTGGCGCCTACCCGATGGCGTCGCCGTGGAAGGGGCCTCCATGTGGTGGATATTTCCGGGAAAAACCGAGCAGCGTGTCGAGCTGCAGGCCGAAAATGCGCAAGGCCGGACTCGAACCCAGTACCGCTTCTTCACGCACTCGACCCGTACGACCCGCTTGGGTGATGCCGTGGACCGCCGCGATTTCCGGCGCGCTTTATGGCAAATGGTGCAAGCCTTTCCGGAACGACACCCCGCCATTTCACGCTGGGACCAAGCCTATTGGCGCAACCTGCTGCGCACAGCGGAACCGGGACGTGGCTACCCCCTTTACCGCGACTTGTTTGAGCGGCAGAGCGCAGCCTTGGCCAGAGCGCTAACGACCGACGAGGTGCACGCCTTGCAGGATGTTTTTCTTGACACCGCTGCGCGCTTGGATGCGCGGGACGCTTTGGCCTGGGTGCAGCGGTTCCGACAGGACACCCCGGGAGGACTACGGCGTAACGAACTGACTTTGCGCGCCGGTGAAATTTTCCTGCACTATCTTGATGACGCCGACCGCGCCGTTGCCATTTTCGAATCGTTCCATCGCCAGGATGACGTTGTGGGCCTGGCCGCACGGGTCCAGCTCGGCGA
>SLLF01000346.1 GCA_007134175.1 Kiritimatiellia bacterium
ATATACGGAAGAGGCTCTTGCAAAAGCTGTCGTGGCATGGGCGGCCCGCCCATGAATCAGGGGCAAGATGCCCGTGCCTCCCAGTGTGGCTGGAGGTTTTGCAAGAGCCTAACCCTTTCAATACAAACCGGGTATACTAGCTCGTCGCTCGCCATCGGTCTATTCCTTCGCTATCGGGCGAAGTCCCTCCTCAGCTACATGGTTACGACGATGCAGGAAAGTCGTGGACACTGTTGAGTCGAAGCGGATCCAGACCATCCCAACCGAATCATCCAGCATACAGCAGATATCAGAGGATATGTCCTCCAAGCTCCGGGGTCCGGCCTGAGCGGTTTCAGCCCAAGCTCACGCGCGGGTCGAGCCAGGCGTGCAGGAGGTCCACGACCAGATTGATGGTAACGAAACAGGCTCCTACGAACAAGACCGTTCCCTGCAACAGGGCATAATCGCGGTTCTGAATCGCCTGCAGGCTCAACAGGCCCAGGCCCGGCAAGGCGAAGATCTGCTCGATCACCACCGATCCGCCCAGCAGGTAGCCGGCCTGGATGCCGGTGATGGTAATGATCGGGATAATCGCGTTACGCAGGGCGTGGCGGAAGATCCAGACACGCCCGGGCACCCCCTTGGCACGGGCAAACAGGATGTAGTCCTCATGCAGCACATCCAGCACTGCCGAACGGGTAATCCGTAACAACACCGCTCCGACCGCCCCACTCAACGCCACCCCCGGCAGCACCATGTGGCGAATATTCTGCCAGGGGTCGATCGACCAGTGGATGTACCCGCCGGACGGCAACAACCCGAGATGCAACGAGAATAACAAGATCAACAACGTGCCGAGCCAGAAACCCGGCACGGACACCCCGAGCAGCCCGAGCAACGTCACCCCGAAATCCACCTTGCCGCCGCGATGCAATGCCGCCCAAACCCCCAGCGGCACCGCCACGACCAAGGCCAAGGTCAAGCTGATGGCCACCAGTTGCAGCGTCACCGGCAACCGCTCCCGAATGGCTTCCGCCACCGGTTGCCCGGTATAGGCGGATTCGCCCCAGTCGCCGCGCACCACCCGCCCCATCCAGACCCCGTACTGAACCGGTAGCGCCCGGTCCAGGCCTAGCCGTTCCCGCAACACCGCCGCCCGTTCTGCACTGTACTCCGCGCCCAGCAAGGCCGTGACCGTGTCGCCCGGCACCAAGCGCACGATAAAGAAGGCGATGACGGATATCCCGAACAGGACCGGCACCGCCATGCCCAGACGCTTGGCGGTGTAGGCAATCACCGGACCACCCACGTTTCGCGCAGACTCAACGTGGTCGCGGTGGGATGAACCTGGTAATCCTGCACCTGGCGCAGCATGGCACTGGACTGCTCGTTCACGTAGAGAAGCACCACCGGCGCCTCTTCCAGGATCCGCCGCTGCGCCTCGCCATAGATGGCACGACGCTCGTCACGGTCCGTCACCCGCCGCCCCCGTTCCAGCAGCGCATCGACCTCGGCGTGGCTGTAGTGCTGCTGGTTCCATGGTCCCGCGGAGTGAAAGATATTGTAGAACCATTCATCAGGATCGACGAAACCGAGCCAGCCGACCAGCGTCATTTCGAAATCGCCCTGTCCCAGCGCCTCGAAGAAGACGCCCGATTCCTGACTGATGATCTCGACATCGATATCCACTGCCAGCAACTGTTGCTTCACAATCTGCGCGGCAGCGACTTGATAGGGAAACGCCGAGCCGACGCGCATGACCGTGCGGAACCCGTCCGGATAACCGGCGGCCGCCAGCCGCTCCCGCGCTTTATCCAGGCGTGCTTCGGGATAGACGCGCTGACCGGTGTAGGCCCAGTGGTTGGGCGGGACGAAATCGCCATCGGCTGTCACGGCGCGGCCGAATTTCACGATCCGGTTGATCATCTCGCGGTCCACCGCCCAGGCCACCGCCTGGCGCACGCGCACATCATCAAACGGCGGCCGGGCAACGTTCAGCCCGATGTATTCCCAGAACGTACCGGGCACATCCGCGATGCGCACGTGGGGGGTACGCTCCAGAATCGACCGGTCCTTCTCCGGCACATCCAGCATTAAATCAATCTCGCCGTTGCGCAAAGCAGTCGTACGGGCGGTTTCGTCCGGGATGGGACGGAAGATCACCTGGTCCAGCCGGGGCAAACCCTCGATGTGATATGCCGGGTGACGATCCAGTATCAGGTGGCGGTCGCGCCGCCATTCCCGCAGCTTGAACGGGCCGGTCCCTGCCATGACCCGTTCCAGGCTCCCGTTGTTCGCTTCAACCACCTCGCGGTCCACTATGGCGTTCATCGGATAGGCCAGGTAGGTCAGGAACGGGGCCAGCGGCTCGTCCAGGGTCACCACCAGCGTGTGCGGGTCGGGCGCTTCCCAGGCGGTGATGGCGCGGAACTGTTCGGCCCGCGCCCCCTCGGCCACGATGCGGTCCAGGGAATAGCCGACATCCCCGGCCGTCATCGGCCGCCCGCCATGAAACCGGACCTCCTCGCGCAGCGCAAAGGTGTAGGTGCGTTCATCTTCGGAGATATGAACCAATTTGGCCAGATAGGGCTCAACTTCCCCATAGGTGGCCGTATAGCGCATCAAGGTGCCATAGCCGTTCTCAATCAACCGCATCGCGGCCGCATCGGTAACGCGGTGCGGATCAAGGGACCGGCCGTCGGTCTGCACCGCGACCGTCAGGGTCCCGCCCCGCACCGGCTCGTCCGTTATTTCCGGGACGGCCATCCAGTTGTCACTGCGGCCGCAGCCCGCCAGCCATCCGGCCCATCCAGCAAGCAGCAGGCTTCCCCAACCACGCCGACTGCGCCAGCCGCTACGCATCGTCTTGCGCCGTGGGTTGCGTGGGGAAGTCGGCCATCGGTCCCAGATCGTAGCGGTCGCGTTTGACCACCGCTTCCCCCCGGATGTAGTAGGTCAAGAGCCGGGCCAACTCGAACAGGGAAAACTGGTGGGTGCGCTCGTAGCCGTGCGAGCCGTCCAGCCCGTAGCACACCAGTGCCGTTCGGAGGTCGTTACCGGCTTCCACCGCCGAGGCGGCATCACAACGGTAATGCTTGAATACGTCCCGTACATATTTGAGCCCGTAGCGCTCGCACAAAGCGATCAGGCGCTGGGTCAAGTGGTAGTCGAATGGCCCGCTGGAGTCCATCATGCAAATGGTGATACCGGCCTCGATGGAATTCTGGCCGGGGGCGACGGTGGAATTATCGATGCTGACCATCTCCGCTATATCACCGTGCAGGTTGCTCGAGGCGCCGCTGCCGACCTCCTCAAAAATGGTGAAGAGCAGGTTGCAACTGTTCTCCAGTGTGACATCCCCCTGCCGTAGCGCGTGGGCCGCCGCCAGCACCGCCGCCACACCGGCCTTGTTGTCGAGATGGCGCGAGTTGATGAATCCGTTGTCCAGGCATTCGTAATTCGGATCGAACGCGACGTAGTCGCCGACGCGGATGCCGATATCCTCCAACACCATCCGGTTTTCGGCGAATTCGTCGACCCGCACCTCGACGTTGTCCCAATGTATCGGCTGGTTATCCACCGCCTCGTTGAAGGTGTGGCCCGACGCCTTCAACGGCAGTACCGTGCCGCGGCAGGTTTTGCCTTCGTTGGTGAAGATAGTCACGCGCCCGCCCTCGGCAAAGCGCGCCGACCAGGTCCCGATCGGGGCCAGGGCCAGGCGACCGTTTTCCTTGAGCTGCGACACCATGGCCCCCAAGGTGTCGAGGTGCGCGACCAACGCGCGACCGGGCGAGGCTTGCTGCCCCGGCAGCACCGCCCGGATCGCCCCGCGCCGCGTCAATTCATACTCGATGCCCAGTCGCTCCAGCTCGCCGCCGACGAAATGCACAATGGTGTCGGTATAGCCCGCCGGACTCGGGATGTGAATCAACTGCTCCAGCAGGTCGGTCAAATAG
>SLLF01000206.1 GCA_007134175.1 Kiritimatiellia bacterium
CTTTAGCAATGGTCTGGCACGCGTTTTTCCTCCAGAGACGGATCGCTGGGGGACCTGGGTCTCGGCCTACGCGCCGGTCCGTGATCCGGATACCGGTATGGTTGTCGCCTTGCTCGGAATGGATATCGACGCGGCGGACTGGCAAGCCGCGCTTTACCGGAAGCTGCAGTGGCCCTTGTTGATCGTCCTGTTTTTGCTGGCGGGGGTGCTGACTGTCTGCGGGGCGCTGCGGCGGCGGCAGGCAAGCGGCCGGCCTGCCTGCTGGCTGATGCGGCACGGCGAATTCATAGCGATCGGCGCGACGGGGGTGTTGTTGACCGGGTTTGCCGCCTGGGTCAGCCACGGGATGGAAAGCCGGCGTATTTTTGACGCGTTCAATCAAATTGCCGATAGCGACTTGGATCGGGTGCAGCAGCGGTTGGAGCAGTTACGGGATTTCAGCCTGCCTTATGCGGACCGTTATCTACAGCGACAGACGGAATTCGACCCGGACCAATTTGGCGAGTGGGTGGCCCCCCTGCTGGCCCGCCCCGGCGAGCATTCCTGGGGGTGGGTGACCGTGGTTCCGCAGGCGGAGCGCGTGGCATTCGAGGAACAGCATGCTGCCCGGTTCCCGGGGATATGGCAGCAGGATGACGCGGACCGACGCCGGCGGGCTACCCCCCGACCGATTTACTACGCCCTGACTTCGGTGCATCCGCTCGATGAAGTCGGTGAAGCGCTGGGGTTCGATCTCGGGTCGGAACCCCGGCGGCTGGCTGCCATCGAGGACGCCGTGGCCACGCGGCTGGCGACGGCCAGCCGCCCGCTGGAGCTGGCGATCGATGCGCCCGAGCGCGAGGCGCTCATGATCATTTACCCGGTGTTCGCCGAGACCGATGCAGACCGCTTGCTGGGATTGATTGCCACGCCGCTGGATATACGGCGTCTGGTGCGCCGGATATGGGGGGGGGAGCGCCTGCACTATTCGGTTGCGGCGCTACATCCGGACACGAATCCCGTGATGCTGTATAACAACTGTCCCCACCGCGATCATCCGCTCTACGAGCAGCAGGTGAAGCGGCACTTGGGCATATTCGGCCAAGTGCTACGGCTGGAGGCGCACCCCGGCCCGGAATTCTACGGGGCGTACCGCCGCCGGGCCGCCCTGTGGACGCTGGTGGTGGGCTTGTTGACCACGGGCGCCGTGGTGGTTGTGCTGGGTACCCCGTTGCGGCGGCGGCGCGCGCTGGAAGAACTGGTGCGCGACCGGACCGTGGAGCTGCGGGCCAGCCAGGAACAATACGAGCTGCTGGCACATCACTCGCACACGTTCCGCTGGGAGGTCGACGACACCGGTCGTTACACGGACGTAAGTGATAACGTGGCGGAAATTATTGGCTACACGCCGGACGAATTGGTGGACCAGAAAACATTTTTCGACCTGGCCCCGCCGGAAGATCGTGAACAGGTCAAGCAACACGCTTTTGAATTGATGCGAACCCAGCAGATCAACCACAGCTATGAGAATCGGCTCGTAGATAAGGAGGGGCGGATCAAGTGGGTGCTGACCACGGCCCTGCCCAAGGTGGATGCGCAGGGCCGGGTAATCGGCTGTTTCGGGTGGGACTCCGACATCACCGCCCGCAAGGCAGCCGAGGCGGAACAGCAGCGGTTGCTCGGGGAGGCGGAGCGGTCGCGCCGCATCTTGCTGAGTACAATGGAGGATCAACAACAGGCCGAACGGGAACGTACCCGCCTGGCCACCGCTATTGAACAGTCGCCTGAAACGGTGGTTATAACGGATGCGGAGGGGACCATTGAGTATGCCAATCCCGCCTTTGAACGGACATCCGGCTATAGCGTAGCGGAAGCCATTGGCCAGAATCCACGTATTTTGAAGAGCGGGGAACAGGACCCTGCATTTTATGCCGATATGTGGCAAACTGTCGCGACCGGTCAGGTCTGGTCCGGGCAGGTGGTCAACCGACATAAGAGCGGACGCTTGTTTACGGAAGAAGCCACCATATCCCCGATTCGCGATGAAGCGGGCCAAGTGACGCATTACGTGGCCATCAAGCGGGACATTACCGAGGAACTGGAACGGGAGCGCATGTATCAACAGGCGCAAAAAATGGATTCAATCGGTCGGTTGGCCGGCGGGATTGCCCACGATTTCAACAACATGCTGCAGGTAATCCTGGGCAATACCGAGCTGGCGATGGAGAGCGCGGGGGATAACGAACTGCTGCAACAGGATTTGGGACAAGTGAAGTCCGCTGCTAAGCGCTCAGTGGAATTGACGCGGCATTTATTGGCGTTTGCCAGTCGGCAGTCGGTCAAGCCTGAGATCATCGACTTGCACGAGGCGATGCCGCAGGCGTTGCACATGCTGCAGCGCCTGCTGGATGCCAACATCGAGCTGAAGTGGCAACCGGGTGGTGGCGGTGGTCCGACTCAAATCAAGATGGATCCGACTCAGTTGGACCAGTTGCTGGTCAATCTGTGTGTCAACGCGCGCGATGCGATTGAAGGGCATGGCCACATCATTCTGTCGACGGTGCTGACGGTGTTGTCCGGCAAGGAAATGCTGATTGGCGAATTCCCGCGGCCGGGACACTACGTGGTGCTGTCCCTTGAAGATAACGGCTGCGGTATAGAGCAGGAGTTGGTGTCGAAAATATTCGAGCCGTTTTTTACGACCAAGAAGAAAGGGCAGGGGACCGGTCTGGGGCTGTCGACCGTCTACGGCATCCTGAAGCAGAACGGCGGGTATGTAGACGTGGAATCGGTCCCGGGGCAAGGCACCAAATTCAACCTCTATTTCCCCCTGTGCGAAGATCCCGCCGTGCAGGTGCTGGAAGACCAAGTGGTTCCGGCGGCTGATCGTGATGCCGGTATCCTGGTGGTAGAGGATGAAGCCGATATCCTGCGGATTGCGGAACGTGCCCTGCAGAAGTTGGGCTACCGGGTCCGGACGGCCGATACGCCCCAGCGCGCGTTGGACATAATCAAAGAGAACGGCGGGGACATTGAGCTGCTCCTGACCGACGTGATCATGCCGGGCATGAACGGGAAGGAGCTGGCTGAACAGGCAGTGTCGTTGCAGCCTAAGTTGAACTGCCTCTTCATGTCGGGTTATTCGGAAGAGGTCATCGCGCAAAACGGGATCGTACCCAACGAAACCAACTTCCTGCAAAAACCGTTTACGGTTGAGGATTTGGCGGCGGCCGTCCGCAATGCCCTGCAGCGGAAAGCCTAGCTCGCATTTTCCACCGGAATACAAACCGAGCAGCCCTATTGGTGCGCCCACCGCGGCCTCGCGCTGTGGGAGCGTGAGTTGAGGCCGCATTTCTCACCGGAATTCCGGTCAATATGCTGCATCTGCGCGCCCCCGTCCGCCTTGTGCGGACGGAGCGGGAGTTTAGGTGGGCTACAGATTGTGGCCAGAGCGAGCCCGCAGTGCGCGAGCACAGGGATATTGCTCTTTTATCGCTCAAGCAGGGCTCTTTCCACTATGTACAGAGGAATAGATCGAGGAAGTTTGGCTCCCGCAAGGCCGTGGGGCGCCCGGTGAGAAATGCGGGCTAGCCCGACTTCCCTGCGCCCGGTTTCATCCGGGGCTAATAGTTGCGCGTCAGGCTTCTCTTCCCTTTACGACTCTAAAGGAAAATGCAATTTCACTGTGCGTTTGACCAGGAATTGCGTATCACTAATAATGAACGGCATGACTATACATTCGTCTAAACACCGTTGAGTCACAAGGAGGCTTATGTTCCCGTCTACAATCTACCGAATGATCGATAAATTAGCCGCAATGATCACCCTGTTGCTTATCGGCGCCGGTGTAGGCTATGCCGGTGAGAGCGAAGTGGCACGGTCCGATCATGTGGAGGCGCGTTTGGTAAGCGAGCAGGTGGCCGTGGCGCCGGGGTCGATTGTTTGGGTGGGACTGC
>SLLF01000208.1 GCA_007134175.1 Kiritimatiellia bacterium
GACAAGGTATCACAGAACAGCGGACGATCCCGGAAATACATGGCGACCAGGATCGCCGGCGACAGAAAGAAGAGCGTGTGGTGGTTGGTCAGTCCCAACCCGAAAAGGTACGCCATGACATACAGGGAGAGGTCCTCGCCGGGCCGCGACATCCAGCGATAGAGCATCAATAACAACACGATCATAAAGAAGGCGTTGAGCGCGTAGACTTCGATAATCACGGCTTGTGACCAGAGCACCGGGCTGAAAGCGAGCAGCAAGCCGGACGCCACGCCCGCCGTCCAGCAAATTCTGGTCTCCTCCCGCAGACCGAGCCATTGCGTCGCGCGGGGCATGCCACGCATCAAATCCGCCCCCGACCGACTTACCAACAGGGCCAGCAAAGCACACGCCAGCGAGGCGAAGGTCGCGGACATCAGCCCGATCGGCCAGGCGGGATTGGGATACCCATGGTAGGTCAGACCGGAAAAGATGCGCTGGAAGAACCAGGCCAGCAGGGTCCACAACGGATAGCCGGGAGGATGGGCTACGCCCATATGATCCGCTGCCACGGCCAGCTCGCCCGAATCCTCCAGCGTCACGGTCGGCGCAAGGGTAATCAAGTAGCACAGAAACGCAATCGCCCCAACCGCCCCAAAGGCGCACCAGTCGACCCGTCTGAAAAAAGAACCGTGCTGACGATCAAAAAAAGCCGCACGGGCCTGATCGGTTGTCATCGTGTTTGGCGAATCGACATGCATAAGCAGTCAGTAACAGTGCTCGGCGGCCGGAAATTGGCCACCTTCCACTTCCCGTTTGTAGGCGGCAAAGGCTTCCTGCATGGCGGCACCAACCTCGGCGTACCGCTTCACAAAACGTGGGGTGACATTGCCGGTCTCCACGCCCAACAGGTCATGTACCACCAGTACCTGTCCGTCACAGTCGGGACCAGCCCCGATACCGATGGTCGGCACGTCAACGGCCGCGGTAATCCGGCTGGCCAGATCCGCCGGCATCCCCTCCAGCACCAAACTGAAGATACCGGCAGCCGTCAAGGCTAGCGCATCGTCCAGTAGTCGGTCCGCGTCCACCGCCGAACGGCCCTGAACCTTGTAACCACCCATGGCCTTCACGCTCTGCGGAGTAAGCCCGATATGCCCCATCACCGGGACACCGTTGGCGACCAAGTGCTGAACCGTTGCCGCCCGGATCGCTCCGCCCTCCAACTTAACGGCATCCGCTCCCCCCTGCTTCAGCAAGCGGCCCGCATGCACCAAGGCTTGCGCCCGGGTTACTTGAAAAGAAAGAAACGGCATATCCGCCACCACCAGCGCGGCGTGCACGCCACGCATCACGGCTTGAGTATGATGCAGCATATCCTCCATGGTGACCGGCAAGGTCGAATCGTATCCCAATACCGTCATACCGACCGAATCGCCGACCAGAATTATGGGGAAACCCGCCGTGTCCATATAACGCGCCGTAGTCGCGTCATAGGCCGTCAACACCGCCAGGCGCGTGCGTCCTTTACAACGACGAACACGCGACACGGTCCATTTATCTTCACCAGCAGCAGGGGGGAGTCGAGACATTGCCGCTTCAGCCCCCCAAGTTAGCCTGTACCGTGGCGGCCAACTCATCAATGGTTCCCGCCACCGGCACACCGGCCTCGTTTAACGCCTTGATCTTCGATTCCGCCGTCCCGGCCCCACCCGAAACGATGGCGCCGGCATGCCCCATGCGTTTGCCTTCCGGCGCGGTCTGCCCCACAATATAGGCAAACACCGGTTTACTAATTTGCGCGGCAATGAGCTTGGCCGTCTGTTCCTCCTCGTCTCCACCAATTTCACCGACCAAGACCACGGCATCGGTACCCGGATCCGCCTCGTACAGCGGCAACAGATCGCGGAAACTCGAGCCGACAATCGGATCGCCCCCCACCCCGATGCAGGTCGACTGCCCGATGCCGTGCTGGGTCAAGGCATGCACGATCTCGTACGTCAGCGTGCCGCTGCGTGAAATCACGCCTACCCGGCCAGGTAAGTGAATCGCACCGGGCATGATTCCGATCTTCGCCTGGCCCGGTGAAATGATGCCGGGACAGTTCGGGCCGATCAAGCGCGCCCCCTGTGCCGCGACGGTGTGGTAGACCTCTACCATGTCCAATACCGGTATGCCTTCCGTAATACAGACGATCAACGCCAGTTTGGCCAGCGCCGCCTCCTTGACTGCGGCAGCGGCAAACTTGGCGGGCACATAGATGACCGACGCCGTTGCGCCGGTCGCCGCCACAGCCTCCTGCACCGAGTCAAAGACCGGCAGCCCGGTTTCCGTCTGCTGACCGCCCTTCCCGGGCGTAACGCCACCTACGATCGTCGTTCCATAGTCCAGCATTTGGCGCGTGTGGAAAGCGCCGTCTCGACCCGTAATGCCCTGTACCAGTACCCGGGTGGATGAATCTAAAAGTATGCTCATTTCTGTTCTCCCTTAGCACAGGCAATGGCCTGTTTGACTGCAGCAGCGAAGGAATCTGCCGTCTCCAAAGGCGTGCCCGCCAGCAACTGCCGCCCCTCCTCGGCATTGGTTCCGCTTAACCGGATCACAATGGGACGGTTTATCTCAATGCGCTGATACGACTCCAGAATACCGCGGGCAATGTCGTCACAACGGGTGATCCCGCCAAATATGTTGATCAGGATCGCCTTGACCTTGGGGTTGCTCAACAACAGCTCGAAAGCATGAACCACCTTGTCCGGGTTGGAGCTGCCGCCGACATCCAGAAAATTCGCGGGCGTGCCGCCGTAGAGCTGGATCATGTCCATCGTGGCCATCGCCAAGCCGGCCCCATTGACCATGCAGCCGATGTCGCCATCCAGTTGGACAAAGCTCAACCCCTTTTCCTTGGCCTCCAATTCATTGCGATCCTCTTCGTCCATGTCACGCAAGGCCACCACCTCCGGCTGGCGGAAGAGCGCGTTGTCATCAAAATTAATCTTGCCGTCAAGCGCCACGACCTCGCCGCGGTCATTCAGCACCAGCGGGTTGATTTCCGCCAGTGAACAGTCCTTGTCCCAGAACAGCTCGAACAGACCACGCATGGCTGCCAGCACCGGCTCAATGGTGGCCTCATCATTGAACAACTTGCCGGCCACCGCTCGGGCCTCCGCTTCAGGAAAATCCCGGGAAAGTGTTTGAAAGCGTATGATTTGATCCGGAGTATTCGCCGCCACCTCCTCAATATCCACTCCGCCAGCCGCACTGCAGATGAAGGTCACGCCTTTGGCACTGCGATCAAGAATCAATCCCAGATAGGCCTCCCGCATAATTTCGGCGTGGGACTCCACCACCAACACTTTCCGCACCGGGATATCCTTGATGGTCATAGCCAATATTCGGTCGGCCGCCGCCCGGGCCGCTTCCGGGCCATCCACCACCTTGATACCGCCCGCTTTGCCACGCCCCCCGACATGCACCTGGGCCTTGATCGCTACCGTCCCGCCAAAGTCACTCGCCGCCGCGAAAACGTCCTCCGCCGTGGTGGTCAGGCGGTGTGGCGGCACCTGGATGCCGTATTCCGCGAACAGCTCCTTGGCTTGATATTCATGTATCTTCATACATCTCCCCCCCCCTCTTTACTTACAACATGACATGAACAAATCCAGCGACACGGGCTTCCTGCCGGTCGAAGAAATTCTTAACATCCACCAGCACGGGCGTACGCATCAACGGGCGCAACACGGCAGGGGAAAGTGATCTAAATTCGTCATGGCCGTTAATCAGAACCACGGCATCCAGGTTCGACACCTGCTTTGGTGTCGCGGAGGTCAGTCCAAAGGTTTCTTTAATGTAAGCGGGGTCGACCAACGGCTCCCAAACCTTAATATCCGCGCCGAACTCCTTCAGATAGCGGACCACTTCAAGTGCGCGCGTGTTTCGCAGGTCA
>SLLF01000103.1 GCA_007134175.1 Kiritimatiellia bacterium
CGTGCCGGGCTACAGATATACACGCATTTTTGTATCATCTTCCTACGGAAGACTCTAAAGAACTGGCTTCGACATGACCAAATCCCTATCATACCCCAAAACAGCCTCTTTCACTCGCTCTACACAGCTGAATCGCTATACCAAAATCCTGACAGCGCAATCGGCTCCTTTTTCTTGAGCCTGGCGGCGTATCACGGCGGCGCGGTAAAACAGGTGCGGGCCCGGGCCACATCACGCGCAATCTGAGCCTGCAGCGTGGTGGCATCGGGAAACCGTTGGTCGGGCCGCAGGTGCTCGACAAAAGCGACTTCGATCAACTGGCCGTACAGATCCAACGTGACATCGAATAAATGGACTTCGAGCAGGTGATGTGAATCGATACCTTGGGCCGTTGGCCGCAGTCCCAGATAGGCGGCGCCATTGTGCGGGCGGTTGTCGACGTGTGCGCGGACCGCATAAACACCGGTCGGCGGACGCACTTCGTCCTGCAAGCGTATATTGGCGGTGGGAAATCCTAGTTCGCGCCCGTATTGGCGCCCGGTGGTTACGGCACCCCACAAGCTGAACGGTCGTCCCAGCATGGCGTGCGCAGCAGGCAGGCGGCCGTGCTCAATGGCTTCCCGAATCCGCGTGCTGGAAACCGGCGCACCCTGCCACTCCACGGCCGCCGGAACCTCCACCGCCACGCCCTGGGCTGTTCCCCATTTTTTCAGTTGGGGCACGTCCCCTGAAGCCCTGCGGCCGAAACGCCAATTGGCGCCCACCACAATCACCTGCAAGTTCGGGACCGCGGACCGTAATCGTTGCAGAAAGGTTTCAGGTGGCCAGCCAGCCAGATCGGCGGTGAACGGGTGTACCACGACGCCGTCCAGTCCCGTGCCCTGCAGCAGGCGGAGTTTATGCTCCGTGGAAGTCAGCAGCAGCGGGCCGGTGTCCGGGCGCAGAATACGCGAGGGGTGCGGATCAAAAGTGAGCAGCCACGCGGTGCCGGACTGTTGCCGGGCAGCACCTACGGCTTTTTGGATCAGGGCTTGGTGACCGGTATGTAGGCCATCGAAAGCGCCAATAGCCAGCGCGCACGGACCCGAGCCATTTGTGTGCGATGCCAGCGCTTCCCAAGTATTCAGTATCTGCATGCCATCCTCAAGGCGCAAACGCATAGATAGGGATGATGTGTTCGCCCAGTTCCTCGACCGTTTCCGTGCAGAGCTTCTTCAGGGAATGGGCCTGGTCCACATGCATATTACCCGAAGCGGTCCGGCGCAGTTGGGCCAAATGCGCACCACAAGCCAAGGCCTCACCCACCTCGTCACATAGCGTCCGCACATAGGTCCCTTTGGTACATTTCAACGCAAAACGCACATCGGGCGGCTCGAAACCGGTACAAACGAAGCGGTACAGATGGATCAGGCGCGGTTCGCGTTCCACTTCACGTCCCTTGCGCGCCAACTTATACAGGGGCACACCATCCTTCTTCACGGCGGAGACCATCGGCGGTACCTGCATTTGATCGCCACAGCGACGGGTCAGCTCCGCTTCCACTTGTGCCTGTGTGACCCCATCCCAAGCACGCTCCTCGATCACGTTCCCATCGCGATCCTGCGTGTCGGTCCGCACGCCCAACCGCATTACGCCTTCATATTCCTTGTCTGTCCCCATAACGCGCTCGGACAACTTGGTGCCGCGACCCAGCAGGATAACCAGCAACCCCGTGGCGGCAGGATCCAGCGTGCCGCCATGTCCTACTTTGCGCAGGCGAAAATGGCTGCGCAGTTTCGCCACCACATCGTGAGAGGTCCAATCGGCGGGCTTATCCACCAGCAGAATGCCATCGTACGGATCGCGTCGGTTCGGCGGTGTCCGTGGGCGCCGCGGCACGTTAGGCGCGCGCTTATTCGGCGGGGGGGGCTGTGGAGTCATCGGTATCGGATTCGTTGTCGGTGGATACGTCATATTCCTTTTCCAGTTCGGCAATCAACTGCAACACGTGATCGCCTTTGGCAATGGAGTCGTCCAGCTCAAATTCCAAGTGCGGTGTGTATTTCAGGCGCACGTGGCGGTTCAGGTGTTGCTGCAGCGGTTTGCGATGCTCGCGGATGCGATCAAGCATTTCCTCGCGTTCCAGTACATGGTCCCGGATGGAGATCAGGACCTTGGCATGCCGCAGGTTTGGCGCGGTCATCACCTGCGTCACGGTGACCGCCGCAAAATCGAAGCCACCCTCGTTGATCAAGCGATAAAGATAGGCCGCGATTTCTCGTTTGAGCAGTTCATTAACTCGGATCAGGCGTTGTGAAGGCATGCTCGAACTCCTTATTGATTAGCACCGCCCGGCCTGTTCGCCAATCCAGAGCGGTGCCTACCTAAAGATTCTGGGCCACTTGCTGGACTTCGTAAAACTCGATGATGTCGCCCGCCTGGTAGTCGGCGTGCTTGTCCAACCGGATTCCGCATTCCTGGCCTTCGCGCACTTCGTTGGCATCGTTCTGGAAGCGTTTCAGCGAGCTGATGCCGCCCTGGTAGATGATTTCCCCCTGGCGTTTGAGCCGGGCCCGGGCCCGGGTGGTCACCCGTCCCTGCACCACCATGCAACCGGCAATGCGTCCGGTCTTGCCGATATCGAAGGTCTGGCGCACCTCCGCCTGGCCAATCACGGTCTCCTTGGTAACCGGTTTCAGCAACCCGGTCATGATTTGGCGGATATCATCCACCATCTCGTAGATGATGTTGTAGAGCCGGATTTCAACACCTTCCCGCTTAGCCGCCCTGTTGGCGCCCGCGTCACACGCCACGTTGAAGCCCAAGACCACCGCTTCCGACGCGCTGGCCAGGACGACATCATTCTCCGTGATTGGGCCAACGCCGGTAAGGACGAATTTCAGCTCGACCTTGTCGCTTTCGATCTCGGACAGCGTTTGGACCAGCGCCTCCATGGAACCCTGGACATCGGCCTTGATCACCACGGCCAGCTCTTTCTTTTCTGTCATATCCGTCTGGCGCAGCAAATCATCCAACGTGGTGGGGCGCCGGCCTGAACCGGCCAGCTTGTCCTGGCGCAATGCCGCCACCCGTTCCTCGGCAATGCTGCGGGCTTCCTTGTCATTGCCGACGGTAACAAATTCCGCACCGGCTTCAGGTACATTGTTCAAGCCAAGGCATTTGACAGCCATGGAAGGGCCGGCCGTGCGCACCTTGACCCCGGTATCGCCGATGAGCGCTTTGATGCGCCCCCAATACGCGCCACAGACCATGGCGTCGCCCACTTTCAAGGTCCCGCGCTTGACCAGCACATTGGCGGTGGGCCCCATCCCGGGTTCGAGTCGCGCCTCCACCACGAAGCCTTGGGCGGACCCCTTGGTCGGTGCCTTCAGTTCCATGACTTCCGCTTGCAGCAGGATCATTTCCAACAGGTGGTCCAGGCCTTCGCCCGTCGCGGCGCTGACCGGGCAGGCGATGGTATCCCCGCCCCAGTCCTCCGGTGCCAGGTTCTCCTGTTGCAGTTGCTGCTTGACGCGATCCATGCTGGCACTGGGCAAGTCGGTCTTGTTGATGGCCACCATAATCGCCACATCGGCGGCGCGGGCGTGCTGGATCGCTTCCCGGGTTTGCGGCATGATGCCGTCGTCGGCCGCCACGATGATCACAGCGATATCGGTCAAATTCGCACCGCGGGCCCGCATGGCCGTGAACGCGGCGTGGCCCGGCGTGTCAATGAACGTAATGGGATGGTCGTTGTACTGGACGGTGTACGCCCCGATATGCTGCGTGATACCGCCGTGTTCGCCCGCCACCACATGCGCGTCCCGGATCTTGTCCAACAGGCTGGTCTTGCCGTGGTCGACATGGCCGAGAAACGTTACAACGGGTGGTCGGGCCAGCAGGTCGTCTTCCGGCACCACCACCTCTTTCACCTTTTC
>SLLF01000179.1 GCA_007134175.1 Kiritimatiellia bacterium
GCCGGTGCTTCTCATCGAGTGCCCCGATTTCGTCCTCCAGTACCGGGAAGAGCCACGACTGGATGCTGTTCCACATCTGGCCCAGCGGGGTTTGGGGTTGCGTGTTCTGCAGGCGCTTTCGTCTCCTTTCTGCGTGTCCAGACCCGTTCTTGCGCGTCATATCGGTTTATAACACATTGCGCTGCAACAGTCTACAACTATTTATAAAAATGGGGGGATAGACAAACGCCTTGGAATGTGCCATCAATCCTTCATTCGTTTTGGGCGCGGTATGGTGCCGCGCAGAAGACGATGGGGGCGTAGGCTGAAACGTCACGCATGCTCACAGTGGGTGGCGGGGCTCTTCTGCTTACAAAACGCCCCGCGACGCAAGCCGTCAGGCGCAGCGTTGCGGGGGGGGTTGCAAGAGCCTCATGATACCTAGAAACAGCCATTCGACGAGTTCAGAAAGCACCCCAAAGTGCAATCGCGGCATTACAAATCAATGACTTACAACTGAATTCTGATCAGCTCGGAACTCAGGAAAAAGTCTAAGCTGTCATCGGGTGCGTTTGGGCCGGTTGTCCCAATGAGGAACTCAGGAAGACTGGTCGGGCCTACTCCTTGATATCCGATCAACTGTTTGATCACGCCCCAACCGTTTTCCCGTCAACACCAGCCCGACGTTCCGGCCTACGGTCGTCACTGCCAGTCCCTCGACAATCCGTCAAGCCACGCAGCACCGGCTGGCCGGCGACCAGATGGATGACCGGCACGGTTGGGATCCCGGTCTGGTGCTGGATGAGTTGCTGAAACAACAGGTCGATGGCCGCGCGGCCGATTTCCGGCCAGCGCAGGTCCACGTACGCATAAGGGTGCTTGGTGCCCGGGCGGGGATGTAGAAACAGCATGACCCCTTTCTCGTCCGGGGCGACCTCCTCCAGCAGCCACTGTTTATTAAACACAACGACATCCGGTTGATGCGTCTCCCGCCAGCGGACAAAGCGCTGTTTTCGCCGCCGGACATCTTCCGTGGCCTCCAGGTTTAGTCCCGGACAGGCGTACCTTCCGAAAAGCTGCCGGCTGGCCGTCCAGTAGCCGGCCCACATATTCCCGCTGTTGCGCAGATCGACGGTCACTAAATTACAGAAAGCGGGTCGGCGAAAGCCCCGGTCGGCCAGCGCTTGCATCACATGCATCCATGTCTGGAAATAATTGACTTCCACCCGCGACACGTCCGGCGTGGTCATGGAATGACCGATGGCAACCAGTGAAAGTCCTTGCGGCGAGAAAGGCAACGTCGTGCCGAATTGCTTAAACGGCAACAGCACCACACCCGCTATTCCGCGCGCCTGCAACCGGCGCGGAAAGTGGTCCGGTTTAGTTCCCCCGCGTGCAAACGGGATGCGCTCCAGGGAACATCCTAATTCAGCCGCGCGGGAGCGAGCGCCTTCTTCCAGCCAGGACAAATGACGCCAGCTGCGCCAATCGGCCTCTGTCGGGAACGTATCCGCCAAGGCCAAACAGGTGCCGGCCCCATGTCCGTCCGCGCACCCGCCGCGCACCCGCGCCATCCAGGCGGCCAGCATGGGATTGGTCCGGTATCCCATGGCCTGCGCCGTCCGTTGAACCCGTAAACAGGTGGCGCGACTTTGGTTGGGGCTGTCGCGCAGGGCCCGGCTCACCGTGCTTTTGGAAAGGCCCACCTCTCGAGCGATGGTTTCCAAGGTCGGCGGAGCCTGGGCGCGGACGAGCTTGCTCATGACGCCCAGTAGAACCATTTGTGCAACGAATTGCGAGAACTTTCCCTTTTCGCCGGTAGCCGGTTGGTTCCATGCTCTCGTTTCGTTGATCGGAATGCTATCAGGGGGGAGTATGGTTATGAGCGAAGCAACCATGCCGGAAGAACGGCGGAAAACACTGGATCGATATGCTAAATTACGCGTGGCGGATGTCTGTGACGCGTTGGACGCGCTGGGGCTGCTGGACCGCTGCAGCATGGGACCGGAAATCCGGCCGGTCTGGACGGATCGTGAGACGCTGGCGCACCGCGTATGCGGTTTTGCCACCACCGTGCGTTATTTTCCAACCAACCAAGCTTATTTACCGCATACGCCGGAGGAAGCGGCCGAGCTGCGCAAGCAATGGCAAAAGCGGGTATTGCCGACGGATCTGCCCTGCAAGGAAGGGGATGTGATTGTCATCGACGGTGCCGGTATCCGCAATATCGGCTACATCGGATCCAACAATATCATGCGCTGGCGGTCGCGCGGGGCGCGCGGGGTTATTACCAATGCCGGCTGCCGCGATTCCGATGAGATCGCCAAGGAGAAGATTCCCGCCTATACCGCCTATATCGGGCATGGCCGCAAGATCGGGCGCGTGGAGTTCGATCAATACGACCTGCCCGTCAGCATCGGCGGGGTGTTGGTGCGTCCCGGCGACTTCATTGTAGCCGACGGCGACGGTGTGATTGTGGTGCCCGCGGAGCATATTGAAACCGTGGCGGAACTGGCCGCCGAGGAACGCGCCAACGATCAGGCTGCACGCCGTAGGTTGTACACGAAGCTGGGTATGACCGAAGACGATACGTTGCAGTAGAATATGTACGCTTTCCGCTTCAATCTGATATAAAGGGAAGCATGGCGCGCAAACACAATTTGCTTTTCATCTACACGGATCAGCAGCTTTTCAACACGTTGGCCGCCTACGGGAACGAGCTGATAGAAATGCCGAACCTGAATCGGTTCGCTGCGGAAAGCGTCGTGTTCGAGCGTGCCTACTGCACGGAACCGATCTGCACCCCGGCGCGCGCCTCGCTCTTGACCGGGCTCTATCCGCACACGCACGGATGTGTGGAAAACAACATGGTACTGGACGAGGCCGTCCCCTGCCTGCCGGAGATGCTGGACCCCGGAGCCTATGCCACCGCGCACTACGGCAAATGGCATTTGGGCGACGAATGTTTCGCTCAGCATGGATTCCGCGACTGGATCAGCACGGAGGACGGCTACCATCATACGTTCCGCCCGGGTCGCGATCCGGACCGGAAATCGACCTATCACGATTATTTGACGGCGGCCGGATTCCGGCCGGCCAAAGGGGAACGATTCAGCCGGGCGGAAGCAGCGCGTCTTCCCGAGGCACATGGCAAGCCCGCCTTTCTGGCCCGGGCGGCCACGCGCTTCATTGCGGAGCATCGCGATGATCCGTTCATTTTGTACGTGAACTTCCTGGAACCGCACGCGCCCTACCATGGCCCGCGGGATGCGCAGTACCAGCCGGGGGATATCCCGCTGCCGGATAATTTCGATGCCCCCCCGTCCGCCGCGCAACCGTTGAAGGCCCGGATGATGCATGCGCGGTATCAACGCTTCGGCCGGGAAGGGCAGTCCCTGCGCACAGCGGAAGAGTGGCAACAATTGATGGCGCGGTACTGGGGATTGTGCAGCTTGGTGGATACCCATGTCGGTTCCATTCTGCACGCCGTCGACGAAGCGGGTCTGCGCGATCATACCGCGATCGTTTTCACATCGGATCACGGCGACATGATGGGGGCCCACCGGTTGTTGACGAAGTTCCTCATGTTCGAGGAATCGGTGCGGGTCCCGTTGATGATCCGTTATCCCGGCCAGACGACAGGCAAGCGGGTCGCAGGGCCCGTCAGCCATATCGACCTGCTGCCCACGCTGCTGGAGCTGCTGGAAGCGCCTATCCCCGGGCATCTTCAGGGGAGAAGCCTCTGTCCGCTCATGACGGCGTCAAGCCCGGCGGCATCGGCCCCGGTCTTCATTGAGTGGAATTGGCCGAGCGGGCGCTTGTCCCCGTTTACCGGGACGGAGCAGCAGACCCGTGCCTTGGTGGCGGATGACGAAGCCTTGGAACGGGTCCGGCAATCCGTCTGCGATCCGGTGCGCAC
>SLLF01000068.1 GCA_007134175.1 Kiritimatiellia bacterium
ACGAACAACCGTTCATCAACCGCGACGCGCAGTATCGCCTGCGGGTGGCGGCGGCTGTCGGTCCGACCGACCACGAGCGCGCCAGTGCGCTGGCGGCGCAGGACGTTGATGTACTGGTGGTCGACACAGCGCACGGGCACAGCGCCGGCGTGGTGGAAATGACGCGGTGGGTCAAGTCGAATTTCCCGGCCGTGGACGTTGTAGCCGGCAACATTGCCACCGCCGAGGCCGCCTTGGCCTTGCGCCAGGCGGGGGCGGACGCGGTGAAGGTCGGCATCGGGCCGGGCTCGATCTGCACCACGCGCGTGGTGGCCGGCGTGGGTATTCCGCAACTATCCGCCGTCTACGAATGTGCGCACGCGCTGGATGGAACCATCCCGGTTATTGCCGATGGAGGTATCCGCCATTCCGGCGACATCGCCAAAGCGATCGTCGCCGGGGCCGATGCCGTAATGATGGGCTCCGCGTTGGCCGGGACTCAGGAAAGTCCGGGCGAAAAGATTCTTTATCAGGGCCGCCAATATGTTGTTTACCGCGGCATGGGCAGTCTGGATGCGATGAAGAGCCGGGCGGGCAGCCGCGAGCGCTACGGCCAGGCAACCGCCAGCGACGAAGAGCTGGTGCCACAAGGGATCGAGGGCATGGTCCCCTTCGCGGGCGCCGTGGGTTCCGTGCTCAAGCTCTATGCCGGAGGACTGCGGGCCTCGCTGGGCTATTGCGGTTGCCGCGACATTCCGTCGCTGCAGGCGCACGGTCGCTTTAAACGTATCAGCCCCGCCGGTGCGGCGGAAGGGCATGCCCACGACGTGTCCATCACCAAGGACGCGCCCAACTACCGGTCGCGCTCGTAGCCCCTTGCTTAACGAATCCAGCCCCAGCGCCTGCTGAGCGGCCAGTAGACCATCACGGCGGGTCCGACCACATTTTGGCGGTCGATGCCGCCGAAATAGCGACCGTCAAGGCTTTGCCGCGTATTGTCCCCCAGCGGCAGAAACTCGGTCGGCCCGAGGCGCAGGACGCTGCGGGGATGAATGAAAGGCGGAGTTGGGATCTGTGGACTGGTCGGCGGCAGCACATAACCATGATACCCTTGGTCGCGTGCGTACACCTGCCGGTGAAAGACCCATGGCTCCACCAGCCGTTGCCCGTTAATGTGCAAATAGGGCGGGTCAATGGATACTTCCTCGCCGGGTAAGGCCACCAACCGCTTGATGTAATAGGTGTCCTGCTTCACCTGTGGATGCGTCACGCCGTCCGTGCTGAAGACAAACACGTCGCCGCGGCGGGGCGGACTGAAATTATAGCGCATCCGGTTCACAAAGATATGGTCGCCGGCCCGCACCCGCCCGGACGCCAGCAGCTGCCCTTGCTGGACTGCATCCCCGATTTCAAAATGCTGGGCCATCCCGGGCCGAAAGGGGGGAACCACACCGTTCAAGCTGAAGACGTAGGTTTCATCGCGCACCAACTGCTCCACCACCCCTGATCGTGCGGCACGCACCTCCACATAGCGGTCGCCGAAGAGCGCCAGCGACGCCAGATTCAACGGGAACCGGTCCAAGGCGCCCCGCCCCACCTGCGGCTGCACGGTGATGCCGAAAAGGGTCGGCTCCATCGAACCGGTCGGGATCTTGAACGGCTGCACAAAAAAGGTGCGGAAAGCCATGGCCACGGAAACCGCCACGACCGCGATCTCGACATACTCGCGCAACCGGGCTTGTGCCTTGACCGGGTAGACCGCGCGTGCCCGCTGCATCAGCGGTTCCAGGGATGCCGCGACAGCGGGGTAGTCGTGCTGTTTCCAGGCCGTACGTGCCGTCTGTTCCGCTTCACGCAAGGCCTCCAGCGTCTCGGGATCCGCTATATCCTCGCGCATATGGCGGGCATGCCGCGCATCGTGCATCACCTGCTTGTAGTGCTTGCCCAGTCGTCGCCTATGCCAATAGTTCATTGTTGATCCTCTACCAGTCGCTCAGCCGGTTGACTTAAGGACGGAAATGAAGGCGTCCTGCGGGATGCTGACGCGTCCCACCTGTTTCATCCGCTTCTTACCCTCCTTCTGCCGCTCCAGCAATTTCCGTTTGCGCGTGATGTCACCGCCGTAGCATTTGGCGGTCACATCCTTACGGAGGGCCCGGATGGTTTCACGGGCAATGATCTGCTTTTGAATGGCCGCCTGTACCGGCACCGCGAATTGCTGTGAGGGAATGACCTCCTTCAAGGCCTTGCACATCTGCCGGCCACGTTCGACCGCCTTGTCCCGATGCACGATACAGGAAAACGCGTCCACCACTTCGCCATGCACCAGAATGTCCATCCGGACCAAATCATCCTCGAAATAGCCGATGTGTTCATAATCCATCGAGGCATACCCCCGGCTGATGCTCTTCAGCCGGTCATGGAAATCGATCAGGATCTCGTTCAGCGGCATGTTGCAGGTCAACATAACACGGCGCACGTCGATGGTATCGGTTTTTTCCAGCTCGCCCCGCTTGTCCATCACCAGTTGCATGATATCGCCGATAAACTCGTTCGGGCAGATGATGGACACATGAACCTTGGGCTCCTCGATATGATCGATGGCCGTGATGTCCGGCAGATGCGCGGGATTGTCGACCTCCTCCATTTCGCCGTTGGTCATGAAGACTTGGTATACCACGCCGGGATAGGTGGTGATGATATCCATATCAAATTCGCGCCGTAACCGCTCCTGGATAATCTCCATGTGCAGCAGACCCAGGAACCCGCAACGGAAACCGAGCCCCAGCGCCGCTGAGCTTTCCGGCTGATAAAAGAAGGAGCTGTCGTTGAGGATCAGGCGGTCCAGGCTGGCTTTCAATTTTTCGTAGTCCGAGGTGTCCACCGGATAGATGCCGCTGAACACCATCGGGTGCACCTGTTTAAAGCCCGGTAATGGCTCGCGACACGGCCGATCCGCCCGGGTCACCGTGTCACCGATCTTCATTTCCGCCGTGTCTTTGATATTGCCGATGACGTAGCCGACGTCCCCGGCCGTCAGGGTCGGCATGGCCAGGGGCTTGGGCGTGAATACACCGGTTTCCTTCACTTCATAGTTATTGCCGGTACTGAGCAGACGGATTTTATCGTCGCGCCCCATTTGACCGTCCACCACCCGCACGTAGGTGATCACGCCGCGATAGGCGTCGTAGGTGGAATCGAACACCAGCGCGCGCAACGGGCGATCGACATCCCCTTGCGGCGGCGGCACCTGCTGTACAATCGCTTCCATCACCGCTTCCACCCCCGAGCCGGTTTTGGCGCTGACTTGCAGGCACTCGTCCAGCGGTATGCCGAGGATCTCTTCGATCTGGTGCATCACGCCCGGAACGTCCGCGCTGGGCAGATCGATCTTGTTCAACACCGGGATGATCACCAGGCCTTGCGACAGGGCCAGATGGGTGTTGGCTACCGTCTGCGCCTCCACTCCCTGCGCCGCGTCCACCACCAGCAGGGCCCCCTCACAAGCCGCCAGGCTACGCGACACTTCATACGAAAAATCCACATGCCCGGGGGTATCAATCAAATTAAACCGATAGGTGCGCTCATCCCGGGCGCGGTATTTCATGGTCACGGGATGGGCCTTGATGGTGATGCCCCGTTCCCGCTCCAGATCCATCGAATCGAGGATTTGATCCCGGCGTTCCCGCGCCTGGATCGTCTGCGTGACATCCAGCATCCGATCGGCCAAGGTCGATTTCCCGTGATCGATATGGGCAATGATGCAGAAATTGCGAATATGACCGAGCCCGCTCACGCGTCGGCCGCCTCCAACTTACGGGCGCAGGCCGTCCGCATCGTTTCGATCGCGGGGGCCATGGGGTCGGCCCGGAATAGCGACGTGCCGGCCAGCAGCACA
>SLLF01000222.1 GCA_007134175.1 Kiritimatiellia bacterium
CGTGTCTTCATCAGGCTCTCCTACTCATCCTCTTGCACATGGTGTTATAATGTGCTTTTATATGTAAGAAACTAACACCGAGATGCCATTATGTCGAGTTCCAAAAGTCGTTTTTTGAAAGCCATACCGCATGACCGGGTTGGTTTGGTGCAACGAATACTCCTTGCCCTCTATATTGTTGCATTATTCCTACTCATTCCGTTGCTTCCGGAACTTAACCAGTTGGCCGAGGCGCTGCTCCCGCCCCGCCTCATCCCTGGCACCGTAACCGCTTTTTATTTGGGTGTTGGCCTATTCGTGGCGGGCGGTTGTTGCTGCGGTCGCCCACCTCGACGGTGGTGGCGTCTGCTGGCACTGGTTACCCTGACCGTTCTGGCTGTAGCCGGAATATGGGCCCTGCGTGACGCAGCGCCGGCCCGCGCCCTTTACCTGCCCGCCTATGGCGTGCTGGCCTTGCTGGCCCTCCCCGTTTATAGGCGGCGGGAACCGGACGCGGGCGCCTACTGGTGCGCCGGCCTTTTGGCGTCGCTGGTAGGCACACTCACCGAAGTGACACGGTGGCTATTACTGGAGGGCCAATTCTCGTTCGGGGCAGTGGCGCTACGGGCGGCAGGAGGCTGGTTGATGATCGGCCTGGTGGCCTGGGTCCTCCGTCCCCCGGCCTACGCTGCAGCCTCCTCACCACGCTCGGCCCGGCTGGCCTTGCGCTTAGCGGTAGTCCAACTCCTCCTGCTGGGCCTGTGCATCTCCACTACGGCAGAGCGGTTACAGGGCATTACCGCGCGCTGGCCCGCCCTGGCCTGGCTGCAACGAGCAAACCAGGGCATGATCGAATATGGCCATCGTTACCACGATCCTGAAATCGGATTCTTCTATTCCCGGCTGTCGCTGCCCGAGCTGGCGGAACAAGACCGCACGCGCAGCTTCGCGGTGGCCGCCATCCTGGACGCCTATCCGTTTCCGGACCGGGAGGCCGAGTTCCTTGCCGAATATCCGCCGGCCCGGGATCCATTTGTTTATGAGGTACGCCACCGCATCGACCGGCGCGACCGCTACCTGTTCTATGCGAATCGTTTAGAAGACTATGAGCAGGAAGAGTGGTGGGTGCCCTTCCTGACGATCGCCTATCAGGAACATCGCATTCTTGAACTACTGTTTCCCCGCACTTGGAACGCATCCGGCTACACCGTGTCGGACCGAAACCTCAACCGGATGCGCGCCTACCATGATCCCGCTACCTCCTTTCACAACGAGACCGACCGTCATCTGGTAGCGCCGTGGCGGGAGACACACTTCTGGGGCATGATCGTGGTCGGTCTGACGCTGTGTTGGCTATGGTATCGTCACCACCAGCGGGCAAGCGTTTCTTAAGCATAACGGTCTCAGCGCAGCGCAGCGAACCATTCGTCGAGCTTTTCACCGTGGGCGCGGCGTTCCATCCGGGCCGCCTGGACGAAATCGGAAATAAACCACGCTTCATGTCGTTTCCTGAATTCGACCACTTTTTGCAACGCGTCAGAACCATCCGCGCGGTTTTCGGTCAATGCCCGGATCAGGTCAATGGAAAGCTGGGCGTGCTCCAATCCCTTGCGCAGAAACGCCACCCGTTCGGCATACACGTCCCGCTCCGCCGTCCGCGCGGCGGCCATGGCGCGTTCCAGTATCGCATGAGCATCCTCGAACACGTCAGCGGGATAGAGCCGTGGTGCCGAGCGGCGCATCAAACTGCGGCGGCGCAAATCCTGCCACCGCCCGGCTGCTTGCAGCGCTTCATTATAGTCCTCCCAATAGGCGAAATACTCGCGGACGGCCGCCTCCGCTGGACCAAAGGCGGTATAATACTCCGCCAGCACTTCCTCCAGCGAAAGGTCCGGCCGGTTCAGGAGCCGGAAGGCCATGTAATGCTCGGGTCCCCGGACCGCCCACTGTCCCAACACACTGTCCAGGTCGACCCCGACCATGCGCCCACTGTCGTAGGCGTGGTGAAAGAAGTCCGCGCGTTGTCGCGTGTGGATGTGCGGCATGACGTAGCCAGCCAGCATGTCATTGGGCCGATAGATCATGCGTATGCCGGTACGCGCCCAACCGGCCCACTGTTGCCGCTGCCACTCAAGCTCATCCTCGGCCGCAGGATACCAGATGGTATTTCCCCCGCCCCACGGACAGAACTTGCCCAAGATGTTGTCAACCAGCGTCACGTCGTCCGAAGGTGCCGGGAAATAGTGCATATACAGCAGTGTCCCAATCTCCACATTGGGATTACGCTCCGCTGCCAGCTCGAAAATGGCTTTCCAGAAACGGGCATAGCGATCCGAGATGACACGCTGCGCCCGGTCCTCGGGTTGCGGGCCATCCCACGACAGGCATTCGGGACAATGGCAGTACGCCGCCACATCGACTTCGCCCAAACGTAGCAGGGACGTTCCATCCCACAAATCAACAATCTGGCGATGCAATTCAGGGTTGGACACGCACATCGGTACGCCGTGGCGCTGGAACCGCGAATCATCGTCCGGCACCGCCCGGGAACCGTCAGGGTTCATCCGGAACCAATCCGGATGTTGTTCCCCGAACCGATTCCACCAGCGGTGAAAAGTATGGCCCAAATGTCGCTTGGCATATCCCATGCGTTGGCGTCGCTGAAAGGCGTGCACGGCTGCGGCGTAGCGTTGCAATCCCTCTTCCGTAAAGGCCATCCGTTTAAGTTCCGGTGCGTAGTCGCGCAGCGATCCGGCGAGCCAGGGATAGCGGGCCCGCCGGTACTTGAGCGCCGGTGCCACGACCTCATCGGTATCCTCCACCGCAACGGCATCCATGGCCGGCACAAAGGTACCCAGATCGCCCGGCCACAACCACCGCACGCCGAGATGGCGCTCAATGAATTCGTACACCCCGAACAAGGTACCGTTATGGGGACTGCGGGTAGCCCCCCAGAGCCGGTTCTCCAACGGGTCGGTCGAATCGTCTTCTTTCCCCAGGAGATAGACGCGGCCATCCTGCACCCGGTAGATAAACGCGTCGATGCCCAGTGCGCCGGCATCCAGCCCCGCCGCGCGCGCCGCCGCCGTGTTGCCCACGTATATCGGGGTATAGCCGGCAGGTACGGAACCGTCGCCTTCCGGCCTAACCGTCAGCCGCGCCCCCGTGGACTTTTCGATATGCTCCACCAATTCCTTGGCGGCATACGCCGCAATCGGCGTGGGTTCCGCGGCGGTAATCACCACGGCACGTGGCCGGC
Organism: Kiritimatiellia bacterium; assembly: GCA_007134175.1. Taxonomy (GTDB): domain Bacteria; phylum Verrucomicrobiota; class Kiritimatiellia; order SLAD01; family SLAD01; genus SLLF01. The sequence goes on from SLLF01000222.1 coordinate 3,239, forward strand.
CATCCTCCACGATCGGGGTTGACGCCGCAAGCACGACTGCCGACACAGCGATCCAACACCAAACCACCAAAATCCCTCTATACAACCACGCAGTTTGCATCATGCCATCCTTTTCTCTCTTGGTGATGATCCCGACACCTCTCATTCACCCTGATGCGGGCGAATGCGCACCGGCCGCCATATACCGGCGGCGCCGGTGGAGGCGTGGGTACGCACCACCAGCTCGTTTGTTTGTCCGGCGCGGAACATATCGGCCGCCACGCGGATCACGAACGGCTGATTCCACAGGGCGCCGATGCCGACTTCCTCGGACGCCTCCGTGTGTTCGCCCGCGTACCGCCCGTTGACATAGATCCAGGCCTGCTCATCCACGCCCTCGAACAGGATTTCCACCGTCTGGTCCCGCCACTCCTCCGGCAGGTAAAAATCGGTGTGATACCAGGAGTAGCCGAGGTAGCGTCCGATTTCGGTATCGCCCAAACGCGCGGGCACCCGGATCGGGGTCCAGTCATCATGGGCGGCCACGTCGGGATCGTACCAGCGTTCGTGCACGCCCACCGCGTCGGGATCCTTTCGGAAACGCCACTCCTCCCAGGGCGTCAGCCACTGCGCACCGGCTTCATCTTTCAGGTCAAGCTC
>SLLF01000231.1 GCA_007134175.1 Kiritimatiellia bacterium
AATCATGGTACGCGGCACACAGGTGGAATGTGTGCGGGCGCGGGAAACGTGGGACGATTTGGTGCGCGGGGAACGCATACCGGAATGGCCGGACAACGGAACGATTCAAGCGAAGGAGTAAATCATGTTTGCTGGAACCTACACCGCGATGGTCACACCTTTCGACCGCAACGAAGCGGTCGACTACGAAGCCTTTGGGCGGTTAATCGACGCCCAGTTCGCCGCGGGCGTGGACGGCATCGTGCCGGTCGGCACAACCGGCGAATCACCGACCTTGACGATGGCGGAGCATGTGCGCGTTATCGAGTTTTCAGTTGAGCGCACCGCCGGACGCGGCAAGGTGATTGCCGGTACCGGTGCCAATGCCACGGCGGAAGCGGTGGAATTGACCCGGCACGCGCAGGCGGCGGGCGCGGACGGCAGCCTGCAGGTGACACCCTACTACAACAAGCCCAGCCAGGCCGGCCTGATCAAGCACTTCGAGATGCTTGCCGACATTGGCTTGCCGCTGGTGCTGTACAATATTCCGGGGCGGACCAGCCGCGAACTGACCGTGGACACGGTGGTAACGCTGGCGCACCATCCCCACATCACCACCATCAAGGAAGCGGGTGGCGATGTGGACCGGGTCAGTCGCTATGTGGACCAGTGCGACATCGAAATTGTGTCGGGGGATGACAGTTTAACGTTACCGATGATGGCGGTCGGCGCCGTCGGGGTGATCAGCGTGGTGGCCAATGTCGTGCCGGACCGGGTGCAGGCGATGGTGCAGGCGGCGTTGCAGGGGCAATGGGAAGCGGCGCGTCAGGCCCATCAGGCGCTTTATCCCTTGTTCCGGGACTTGTTTGTCGAGACCAATCCGGTGCCGGTCAAAGCGGCCCTGGCGCTACTGGGGCGGGTAGAGGAAGTCTATCGCTTGCCGTTGCACCCGCTGAGCGAAGCGCAGCGGGCGCAGGTCACGAACGCATTGCAACGGGTAGGCTTGCTATAAAAAATGCAACGTCGACGTGAACAAAAATGGTGCGGCACCGTCCAACACGGGACATGAGGATGGCAAGTAACAAGCTAGGCACCGCAGCGCGCTATGGGTTGCTGTGGTGGGTTATGGGCGGCTGGGGCGTGGGTTTAGGGTGGTCCGCCCAAGCGGACAAGGTGATAGCCGAAGCGCCGGAGGACACGGTGCCCGCTGCGGAACAAGCGACCGATAAGACAGATGAGACAGAAGAACTGGACCCTAATGCCGAGGCCTATTGGGCCGGGGACCTGCATCCGGTTGAAGTGCAGGAGCCCGAACCCCCTGACAAGCCATTGCCGGACCTTTGGTTTCCGGTCGGCGAGGAGATTCACTACCGGGTGTATTGGGGACGCATTCCGGTGGGCACATCGGTCATCAGCTCGCGCTGGGTAGAAGAATATGGTCGCACGCTGCTGGCCATCCAGATTCGCACCCAATCCAACCGGGTCCTGGACCGGATATACCCGGTGGACGACGTGATCGAGAGCATCATTGATCCGCACACCTTCCTGCCGCTGCGGTTCACCAAAAACCTGAGCGAGGGGCGCTACCGGGCGCACGAGATAACCAAGTTCGACTACGAGAACAATATCGCCTACTGGCGATCACTCACTCGTGACCGGGAGGACACCTTTGAGCTCGAACCGGATACGCGTTGCCTGGTCAGCTTTGCCTACTACATGCGGAAAACAGGATTCGCCCCTGGCGAGCGACGGCATTTCCGGGTGATGGCCGATGACAAAATCTACGACTTGTGGCTGGAGGCGCGCGGTCACGACCGGATACGGCTGCGTAATTACGGGCGGGTGCGCAGCATTGAAGTGGAGCCGGAGGCGGCGTTCGAAGGGCTGTTTGTGCGGCGGGGACGCATTATTTTATGGGTATCCAGCGATGACCGGCGTGTGTTGACGCAAATGGTCGGCGAAATCCCCGTGGCCAGCATTCGCCTAGTCCTGGACCATGTGCAAGGACCCGGCGATGACGGGTGGATGCTCGAGCATCTCGCCGAGTGAACGAGCATTGCTCACCGCGCAAACGTATCTTACAGGCCTTAGGCAGGCGGTGGACGCGCACGGACCACGGCGCGGTTCGTTTGTCCACCGTAAGCGTCGCCCGTTCTCTCATGCCCGAACGAGCTCAAGTCGGACTCTTTCCGTCATAAAGAGCCGGAAAAAGGGTGGCGTACGGGATGGCTGTCACATGATGGCTGAAGAAGCGGATATCGCGACCGCCATAAAGCGCCACGCAACGAACCCGTTCGGTTGCACCCCGGTGAGAATCCGCAAAGCGGCCTGATCCGCGTACATGGTCGATGCGTCCCCGCCATCGGGAATCTCCTCGTCGCAGTGTCTGGATACTTTGTGCGTACGCTTCCGGCCATGGGGAGGAAAGCCCAGGAAACAGACCAAGCAACTCCCCGGGGAACACCGAGCGCCAGCTCGGTAGATGAAAGACCCGAACGGGCGCTCGGGGAGCCCAGGACCCGGCACCCGCGCGGCGGGATGGATCACTTTCGCCATTCTCTCTTATTGGCGTCTATTCGCGTTCATTCGCGGTTGATCAGTTCCATGCCACCTCGCCCGATCCTGGCGTTGTGGACATGCACGTTGCCCCCACCGTGCACCACATGGGTTTGGTGGTAAACCTTTCGCTTACCGGGGTGACTGCGTATAAGCGCCGGCCGCAGCTTCTACTGTGACCGGCGCTTTCCGGTGTCCCCTATTCCAGAATAAACGTTCGGAAAAACGACGGGAATTTGCCGCCGAGGATCCCGTCTGTTATGCCCAGCCAGTAACTGGCGCGCCGGCCGTCATCCGAGTCGGGGATACAGACATTGAAGCCGAAGGCTTTCCCCCTGATCCCTTGCTGAAACGGCGGCATTGTTTCCCAGGGCAGGGCGATTTGGTAAAGGGTGATATGCGTATCTTCGTCCCGGGTAATAGAAAATAACGGGAGATCGGTTAGCTGGGTATCACGCATCCCGGCTTGCGGCGGGGCGATATGACAATAGATTTGCGGACCGCGTTGCGTCAGGGCGGCCGAGAATTCATAGTCGTCTTCGTGGTAGCCAATCCGCCCCGAGAAGCTGGGGTCGAGGGCGGTGTTGCCCGTATCAAATGCGAATTGGATGGAGTCGTGCTGCCAGATATTGGGGCCATGCCGGTTCTGCACATGCACATCATCGGTCACCGCCAGCACCATGTAGAAGTTCGATGCGTCCCAACGGAACCACAAATCGGCGCTTAGATCGTCGGGTCCGGTCCAGAGCCCGGCCGGCACCGCATCGTCGGGGAAGATATGGTCGATGCTGTCCAGCGTAAGCGTAGGGGGCTTGTTTTGGACATCCACCAGGTGGGTGCCAGGCTGCAAACGCGGTACAAAGACCGGATCGAACGCCTGCGCAAATTCAAATTCCGCACCGCCGTCCGAGGCAATGGTCACCTCTATATCCTGACGCGCAACGGAACGGACACCACCGGGAAGGACATAATCCAGACGGGCTTCGCCCGCGGGCTCAATGGCGATGGTTTGCGTCTTCCCTTTGATCGTGGCAGAAGCCGTGACCGCGTCCTGCGTCATATTCCTCAGATGAAGGCGAACCGTATGGCCATCGGCAATGGATAGCTCGGCGGCCACCTCCGGCAGGGCAAACTGCGCCTGTTCCAGCAGTGCCACGACGTCCGTCGCCGGCAGATCAACAGGAACAAATAACGGCGCATCGGACAGGACCAACCGGTTTCGACCTACCGTCAGCGTGCCGGCTGCGCGTTCCATGATGTCGTACACCGGGGCCTCCCGGGTGAACTCAAAATCCAACGGCACAGGCGACTGACTGATACTCCATAACGTCAGGACCGATCCGCTGTCGCGCTCAAAGACGTAAATCCAGATGTCGTCGTGAAGCTCGACGCGCTGGGCTGGCGCCTTTGTGTGTGCCAATAGGTGCGCAGTGGTGGCATAGGTGGCCACGGCCGGGCGGGGATGCAAGTTGAAGTTGACGTACTGTCCGCCCTCAATTTCCCGCTTCCAGAGTCCGTAGTCGTCGTTTCCGTGCCAGCGGCTGCCGGTCACGGTGAAGTACATATACCGGTTCACCCCCATGGCCTTGGCGACAATCAGGTGCCGTGAAATGACCTTGGCCATATCCTTGGCGTAGGGACTATCCACGGGCAAGGCGGTCAGAATGGCGTTGCCCTTTTCCGCAATCGCCAGCCGATCTTTACCGTACTTCTCCATGATCGACCATGCATCATCAAGAATGTCCGGGAAATTCCCCCGCTCCGGCCCTACGATGTGACGCCCCGGCCCAAAGATCTTCGGGTTGACATAGGAGTTGAAGGCCATGCCGTCCAGGTAATCCTCCACCCGGGGCCAAATCTCCCGCGCCACCTGATGGCGGGGAGTGCGGTTGGTGTCCTGGCCGCTTACGCCGACGCCGTAGAGGATAATCTCCGGGTTGGCCGCCCGGGCCGCGTTGGAGCCGGCCCGGACCAGGCCTACGTAGTGCTCGAGCACCCCCGCCCCGTGGTGCATGGCCAGATCGATTTCCTGGCCAAACTCCCACGTGTCAATTCGGCCCCGGAAATGCGTCACCGCCTGCCCCATAAAATCTCCGAACGCGGTGAACATTCGTTCTGAATGCTCGGGCACAAGCCCTGCCAGCTCCTGGGCCTGCTGCTCCGCCGTGCCGCGATGGGAGGAAGGAATGGCTCGCCTCGGCGTAACCCATACCATGGCGACGGGTTGAATACCTTGCTCCGCAAAAACCTCATAGCGCCCATCCAGGCCGGAAAAATTGGTGGCTTCTCCCCTGTAGGTGGTAGATCCCTGGAAGGTCAGGGCCACGGAACCGACCCCGATATGGGCGGCCGGTCGGGCCATCCGGTCGGACATAATGATGCCGTTCAAACCAAAAAAGAAATCGTTCTTCTCGCGTGGCACGGTCACAATGAAACTTGAAACCCGCTTCTGCGCGGGACGGTCTCCCTCCCGCAACACCAGCTCCACGGCGTAGAAGCCGTTTAGCGACTGCCCCGGCAGCGACACGGTGTGCGCTTCTTTTTCCGTATTGGCAGGCACCGTTACCGCAAATTGGCCCGTTGCCAATTCCAGGCCCTCGAAATCACGGACGGCATAGTGTAGTGCAATGGCAGCGGGTTGGTCGTCACGATTGGCCAGTTCCACTGTGAATTCCGGCGATTGCGCTGGACGGACGACTCCTTCATTCAGCGCAGGGTACCAATCCAACAAGTGGATGGATTCTGCGGCACGCGTTGTCGGCAGCCATAGCGACAGGACGGCGAATAAGGAAAAGAAAACCTTAGGTGTGACATGCATGGGGGATGTATCTCCTTTGCTTGGTTAGACAGGTTGACTTGCGGTTACTCGTGATACTTTCACACAGAGACCGGAATAGTCAATATACATATTTATCATTCATCTTTTTGCAATTGACTTGCCGGCGACCCGCCCATAGATTCCGGCTAAATGCATATTCACTCCGAGAAGTGGGCCCCCGCCCTGACGGTGCGCTCGTGCCTGGCCGCTATATTCTGCATGGTCGTTACGGCGGCATTGATCAATTATGTGCATGTGATGCTGGCGGCGCACTCGCCCGGTGAACATGCCTTGGTAATCCCGGGCCTCTGGGTTTTCGGAATCATCCTGGCGCTGTGCGGCGTCGTGCACCGGTGTTTCAAGATTCGCCTGCTGTCGCGGCCGGAATTGATGTGCGTGCTCTATATTATGCTGTTGAGCGCACCGATGATGTCGCAGGGCTTTTGGCACCGCGTGGTTTCCATCTCGTCAACGATCCCCCGGACGGGCGACTTCGCGCGCAGCGACGCCTTCAGCACCAAATTCTGGCCGGCGGGTGAAAACCTGCTGCGCGCCACCGGTTTCCAACCCTCCCCGCAGGTCGAGCTCACGGGGACCTTCCGCCACGAGGTCCGCGACCATACCGCTCGCGACGGTGAGGAAATCGTCGTGCTGGAAAACCACGACAAGGGCGCACGCTCCAGTATCCGTTTTTCCATCCCGGTCAAGACGGACGAAGTCGCGAACGGCGTCATGCCGGGCACGCCCTATCTCGTCAGCGTGTTGTTGCGGCCACGCGAATTGGCCGGCGAATCACATTACTTTGTAAACCTCCTGGCGGACGACGATGACTCGTTTAACGAGCTGGTCTTTTCCCGGTCGATCCGCTCGCCATCCGTCATTCACCCACAAGGGTTCCAGCGCGAGGGGGTGTATGGCGTGGTGGTGCCCGATGCCCGGGAACGGGTCATACTGGAGGTCGGGCTGGCGGGCGAGGGCGTCCTGCACGTGGCCGATCCGCAGTTTATCAGTGTGCTGGCTTTGGAACAAATTTATACCGGCCGCCAAGTAGTCTCGCGCGATGTCTACGAGGCATTGCCGGTTCACGCGCGCCACGGCTTGATCGTTAAGCCCGACCGGTGGCTAAGTTTTGCGGGATTGACTTATCTTTTGACCGGGCACATCCCCTGGTCGGCGTGGTGGCGGCCACTGGTGGCGTGGGGGGGCTTCCTGGGTCTGGTGATGAGCGGGACCTTGAGTTTGGCCGTGCTCATGCGCCGCAAATGGGTGGATAGCGAGCGGTTCGCCCTCCCGCTTACACGCATTCCGCTCATGTTGATCGGCGAACCGGGTGAACCGGACCGGGGTTATGCCACGCCGATCTGGCGCAATCGCATGATGTGGATCGGGTTCGTTGCCGGCCTGGTGTGGTGCCTGCTGCGTATCTTCAGCTTCTACAATCCGGCCATCCCCGATCCGACCATCGAAGTGGACCTGGCACCCTATTTCGGCCCGGAATGGGGACGTACCTGGGAGATCACGTTCACCGTCATGGCGCTGTTCGTCAGCATCGCGATTTTCGTTGAGTTGAACATTCTCATCAGCGCCGTCATCGGCTTTTTGATGTTTCGCCTGCTCTTTTGGTACGGCTACGTCTCGGGCATGGACGCGACGCAAGGCTTTCCGTTTGACCACGAACAGCAGATCGGGGCCTATGTGGCCTATGCCGCCTGCATGCTGATCTTTTCCCGCAAATACTTCCGGGAGGTGTTAAAGGAAGCGGTAACCCGCCAGACACCGGACCGGGGTGAGATTTTTTCCTACCGGACGGCTTTACTGCTGCTGGCCGGTGTTTTCGCCGGCTCGGCCTGGTGGGCCGGCTGGATCGGACTCTCCGTTAGCGGACTGCTGCTGTTCATGGGGTTTCTCCTCCTCATCGGTTTCGTCGCCATGCGTATTCGGGCGGAGTGTGGGGTGCCCTACGGCTATTTTACCCCGACCAATCTGGCACCGGTGATGTTGCTGGCGGGAGGCATACCGGTCTTCGGCCCGGACTTGGTGGTCTTTACCTTTGTGGCCAGCTTCTTTGTGACCGTGGCCAACTTCATGATGATTCCGGGGACACAGCTCGAAGTGATGGAGCTGGGCCGCCGCTATGGCGTCCGCCCGCGACACATCCTCGGCCTGTGCCTGATCGCCATGGTGGGCGGCCTGCTGATTGGCGGCTGGTCCTTTTTATCCATGAGTTACGCGGTGGGCGGCAATACGATGCAATATGATTGGCCCTATATCCCCAAGAACTACTACCTGCGCCCACTGTATCAGGAGTTGATTCAGGTGAGTCGCCTGGCGGAGGAGTCAGCGGCCGTAACAGCCACGGAAGAGGGCATCGCCCCCTCAACCTATGGCTATCTCTACGGTGCCGGCGTCACCGCGTTGCTGGCGATCGGCCGGCAGCTGTTTGCGGGCTTCTGGTTTCATCCCATCGGCTTTATCCTCGGCACCACACTCCATATGGGCATGGGCTGGATCTCGGTTTGGGGCAGCATCCTGACGGCCTGGTTTATCCGCTTGCTGGTGGTCAAGATCGGCGGTGCGGAAACGGTACGCACTAAATTGCTCCCCTTCTTTGCGGGCGTCTTCCTGGCCGCCGTGACGGCTACGCTGTTCAATGCCGTGCATGCGACCTGGCTGCGCGCCCAAGGGGTGGAATTAATTTTCTGGAAACTACTGTAAGGCCGATGACAAGCACGAAGGAAACATTTATTGGAGCGCTGGTCTTTCTGGCCTGCTTGTTGGCCGGGGCCACCCTGTCCATTACGTTCTTTAGTCCGTCGCGCTTCGAGCAGGAGGCCCCCTGGCTGCGTGACTACGATCCAGCCGCCCTACGGGAAGCCACGGCCCCGGATGCCGTGGAGTCGTTGCGGGCCGCCCTGGACGGGCTCGGCCCGCGCGTGCTGGGCCAACCCGCACTGGAGGCAGCCGGGGATTTCATCCGGGCCCATTATGAGGCGTATGGATTGGACATCTACGAGTTGCAGGGGGAAACCGCCGCCCTGGTTACCCGACAGCGCTCCCTGGCTGGAGCCGATGGCACCCCCCTGGCCGGCGTGGAGATCTATCCCTTCCCGCCCAACTATCTACAGCCGGTGGCGACGCCGGCCACCGGCATCACCGGCACCCTGAAATTAATCGATGAACAAACGATTCGGGAAGCGTCCTCTTTCGCCGGCTATATCGGCGTGGTCCGCACCGACTCGATTCCGCACCGCCAAGGGCTGGATTGGACGCGCTATGCGCAATTGGGACTTAAGGGGCTGATTCTGGTGGCGCCCGATGGTATCGATGACATGCCGTGGGTGACGATTCACGCCGAGGGGGCATTGCGCAACGCCCTGCCGGTCAACTTCCCGCGCCTGGCCGCCAACGCCGCGTTGCTGGATCATCTGGGCGCCGACGTGCGCCTGGATGTCACGGTTCGCTTTGAGCGCGTGCCCACCCGCACCCTGATCGGTGTACAACGCGCCCCCGCGCCGGCCCGCGAGGCGATGGTTGTAAATGTGGCCTATGACCAGTACGGCCTGCTGCCGGATTACGGCGTGTCGTCGCTGCAGACCTACCCGCTGGCGCTCCATCTGGCGCTGGTGCAAGGGCTGGCGCCCTACACGGATGAGTTGCAGCGCGATATTATATTTGTGGCTTCCAGCGCGCAGGGCGCGGGCTTTGCCTGCCTGGATCATCTGCTGCGTATGCTCGGCCCGGCCTTCGCGCAACAACCGGCCTCCGCCCGCATTGACGAACAGTTGCACCGACACCGCGCCCGAAGCGACACGATCCTGCGCATCCAGGCGGCGCTGGACCGTACCGCGCTGCTGGACGACGTGTCCGGTACACTGGCCTTGCACCGGGATCTCACCAGCACCGACCGCCGCTTTTTCGATCAGCAATTGAACTACACCCTTAACACCCTGGTTTTTGATCAGACGGAACCCCGACTGCAGGCGCGCATCACATACGAGCGGGGCGACCGCCTTGACCTGACCCATCCCGCCTATCTGGATTACCTGCGGGAACAGCGCATCTATGACGACATGGCCGCCGCGGCGGGTTTATCGCTGGGCCGGTTGATGGAGCGGATGGCCATCGGCGTGGAGCCGCCCACACGTTTTGTCGACCACTACCGGGTAGCCGACCGCTTCCAAGCGCGCTTGACCGAACTGCGGGCCTATCATCAGGCGCAGGAGCAGATCTGGTCGGAAGGCCGCGTACTGCACGACCTCTTCAGCGCCTACCTCGACGTAACCGTTTTTCATCCGGCCTTTATCCCGTCCATAGACGATGCCGGCGACACCGTGCGCCGGTTAATCAGCTTTGTGCCGGGCGGTCCGGCCTTTGTGAACCGACGGGTATCCGACGCGATAGGCCCCGGCTTGATACAGTCGCTGGACAGCACGATTCAACGCGTCGGACTGGGTGATCGCCTTGGCGTTCAATCACCCGTGGGCCAGTCTCCCGGTATCGTTTACCGGACCACACACCGGTTTCCCTCGGCCGCCGCTAACTGGACCGGCCTGGGGTATCGCGCTTTTTCACTCATTAACACGGACCGCGCGACCGCCTACCGTGCGCTAACCCTCCCGCCCGACCCGCAGCGCCCGCCGCATGCCGCGCAGATGGCCACTTCGCTCGACTTTGCCGGCCAGTTCCTCCTGGCCTTTGCGCGCGGCGCCGGCCGGTTGGCGGTTCCCCCGAAGCTCAGTATCCAGCAGTTTAGCGGCAACGTATACGTCTCCGACGTGGGTCGGTCGCTGATTCCCAACTACCCGCTCGCCAACGCGCTGATTAAACCCATGGCCCGGGAGGATCTATTTGGGAGCCGCGCGGGACGTATCGAAACCCTGGTTCACTTCACTGATCCCTACGGCCGCTACGAACTGCCCGACACCTCGTCGTTCATGTTGCCGCGCCGTTACAATCTACAGGTGGCCCGCTACGACGAACAGGGGCAACTGACCCATGTCAAAGACGAAAGCCGCACCACCCAGAACCTCTACCGCTCCGTCGATCTCGACCCGCACAACAGGGATTTTCGGCATGTCAATCTGGTGGCGTTCCGGGCCACGCCCGTGGCGGTGCTCGACCTGATCAACCCCCAGACCCTGCGGCCTTTCACCTCTGTTTCCTTGCTGCGGCAAGGCAGCCTGACCGGCTTTGCGCGGCACAACACCGTGGAAACCGAGGAGGGTCAAGTCACCTTCATCCCGCCGGAATCCTATTTTATAGCCACTTTCCGGGCCGGCACGCCTGACAACGAACTGGTGCAAACGGTCCGCTCCTTTATGGGCGGCGACCCCGTGGCGCGGGCGATGACGGGTAGTGCCATCAGCGGCGCGGGCTACCTGGCCCAGGACCACCCGATCCTGCTGGATGCCACCTACGAGCAAGCGCGCTCCATGAATCGGCTGAACAACACCCGGATCACCCTGCAACAGGCACGCGGCCTGACCGACCGGCATACGGTTGAATTTCACGAACAAAGCGCTGAACGGCTACGGGCCGTGGACGATTCGGCCCCTTCACAGAGCTGGCTGGAGCGACTCCTTGCGGCGCGCGACTCGCTCACCTATTCCATCATCGTCCACCCGATCCTGCGCGGTAATATCAACGAAGCCGTCATCAGCATTCTCTGGTACATGGGCCTGCTGGTTCCCTTCATGTTTTTCTTCGAGAAGCTGGCATTCGGATTCTCCGATATCCGCAAACAGTTGGCGGCGCAGGCGGTTATCTTTCTCGTGGTTTTCGTCCTGTTGCGCCTGTTGCATCCCGCTTTCGAAATGATCCGCTCCTCGCTGATGATCCTGCTCGGGTTTGTGATCCTCCTGATTTCCCTCGGCATCACGGCGCTTTTTGCCGGCAAGTTCCACGAGAACCTGGAGGAAATAAAACAGCGGCGCGGCCAGGTCACGGCCGCCGAAGTCAATACCATGGGCGTGATCGCTACGGCGTTCATGCTTGGACTCAATAATATGCACCGCCGCAAGGTGCGTACGGGCCTGACCTGCGCCACGCTGGTGCTGATTACGTTTGCCATGATCTGCTTTACGTCCATCTACAGCGATTTCGAGGACACGGAAATCACGCTGGGCCGCGCCAGCTACCAAGGTCTCTTGATCAAGAACGAGCAGTTCGGGCCCATCAGCGCCACCGAACTGTTCGCGCTCGAAGAGCGCTACGGCCACCGGTTCGCCATCGCCCCCCGTTTTATGTACGTGGGCCAGATCACGGGGGAACGGGAGCTGGTCAATCCCGACCTGGAAATCATGCATGTCACGGATGGTGCGCGCACGCGCGTGCTGCCGTTCGGCTCCATCATTCGCCTGGCACCGCATGAACCACTACGCCAGACGCTCCGTTTCGTCAGCGAACCGTACTGGTTCGACCCTGCCGAGTGGGCCGACCCCGCCGCGCCGCTAGCGGTCATTATCCCCGCCAGCATGGCCGAGCGACTCGGCATCCGCATCGCCGCCGTCAATGACGGCGGGGCACTGGTCCGCATCAACGGCAGCCCTTTTCTTGTACGGGGCGTGTTCGACGAGGAATCCTACTACGCCATGCACGACCTTGATGGTCGCCCGATCCTGCCCTTTGATGCTGTCGGGTTGCGCGATGTCCAATTGGTGCCGGGCAGCACGCGCGAGCTGCTCGCCGATGAGGACGGCTACCTAATGGAGCCTGGCGATATCGTGCTGGCCCCGTCCATCAGCCTTGGCCTGGACGTCAGCGACGCCAATGACCGGTTGGTCTCGATCACGATCGACCTGGGCGGGCTCGCCTTTCGCGAGGCGCGGCAAGAGGTGGTCCAGTTTCTCGAACAGCGCGCCCGGCCCGCATTCTACGGCCTCGACAACACCGCCTACCGCGGCAGCCGCATGCGCGTCTCCAGCTTTGCCGGCCTGGTGGACCTCGTCATTCCGCTCATCATCGCCGCCTTGACGGTGTTGAACACGATGAAGGGATCGGTGTACGAGCGGCGCGACGAAATCTACGTCTACAACGCCGTCGGGATCGCCCCCAAATTCATATTCTTCATGTTCTTCGCCGAGGCGTTTGTCTATGCCGTTGTCGGCTCGGTGCTGGGGTACCTGCTCAGCCAAGGCACCGGCACGATCCTGACCGCGCTCGATTTAACCGGTGGCCTGAACATGACCTTCGCCTCGGTCAACAGCATCTACGCATCGCTGGCCGTCGTGGCGGCGGTCTTCATCTCGACCTATTTCCCGGCTAAGTCAGCGGTGGAGATCGCGGCCCCCGCCGAGGAGTCGGGCTGGGATATGCCGGAACCGGAGGGCGACACGCTGACCTTTGATCTGCCTTTCACCTTCGACCAACGCGAACGCATCGCGGTGCTGGCCTTCTTCCATCGCCACTTGCTGGATCACGGCGAAGGCGGCGCAGGCGGTTTCGCCGCTGGCGTACCCCGTTTTCAACTGCGGGGCGATGCCGGCGGCGGCGCGAAAGGGGTTGTGCCTGCCCTTGCGGCGATGATCTGGTTGCAACCATACGATTTGGGGGTATCGCAGCAGCTCTGCATCGAAACCCCGCTGGACGATGAAACCGGCGAGTTTATCGCCTGTCTGCGCTTGACGCGCGTGTCCGGTACACAGGAAGCGTGGCGTCGCGTCAATCACCGCTTCATGGCCAGCATCCGGCGCCAATTTTTACATTGGCGGGCGGTCGCACCCGCTCAGAAACAGGAGCTGTTCGCGGAAGCCCGCGCACAGATCGAGGCCACCGGACCCCAGGAGCACACCCCGCATGGCTAGAGTCGACAAAGAACTGGAACAGTATCGCAACCTGCTTGAGATGCCGACCGAGTACCAGGACGGCTTCGGCTGGTCGACCGTACTCGGCATCATCTTCTGCGGCTTGGTTATGATGCCCGGCTCCATCTATCTCGGCCTGATGACCGGCGGCGATATGACGTCGGCGGCCACCTGGGTAACCGTGATCTTGTTCAGCCAAGTCGCCAAACGCGCACTGAAACCGCTTTCCAAACAGAACCTGGTCACGCTGCTTTATGCCAGCCGCTTCATGATGACCGGCTACCTGCTGATGCCCGGCGGCCCGATCGGGCCGTTGATCTACCGCGCGTTCCTCATCAACAGCAACGCCGTGCGCGAGCAGGGCTTGACCGGCGCCTTCCCCCACTGGTGGGTCCCGCCGCACGACAGCCTGGCCATCGTCGAGCGCAACCTGCTCCACATCGACTGGCTGATCCCGATCGGACTGGTGGCCTTTTTGATGATCATTGCCGGCATCAAGAAGTACACGATCGGCTATTTCTTCTATCGCTTGACCTCCGACATCGAGCGCCTGCCCTTCCCGCTCGCGCCGATCCAGGCACAGGGCGCAATGGCCATGGCGGAAGAGGACGGCCCGAAGAAAAAGAAATCGTTCCTCAAGCGGGTCGCGACCAGCGCACCGGCAGAGGAGGAACCGGCCGGTCAAAAGACCTTCTCGCGCTGGCGCCTCTTTTCGCTGGGCGCCGTGCTCGGTTGCTCGTTCGGCATTATTCTGGTCGGGGTTCCGGCCATCACCGGCCTATTCCTTGAGGAACCGGTGTTCATCATTCCCCAGCCTTTCGTCGACCTGACCAACGTGACGGAAGGCTTTCTACCCGCCGCCCCGACCGGCGCCACGATCGATCTCGGGATTATCCTCATCGGCTTTGTCATCCCGTTCTGGGCGGTGATCGGTACGTTCCTTGCCGTGATGGTCACCTTTCTTGTCAACCCGATCCTGCAGCACGCGGGGGTCCTGACCACCTGGCAGCCCGGGATGGATACCATCAACACCCAGTTTTCCAATCATGTGGACTTCTGGCTCAGCTTCAATGTGGGCACGGCGCTGGGCATCGCCATCGTGTCCATCTTTTCGGTTGTCCGCGCCTTTGTGCGCATCGGCCGCGAGCGCCGCCAAAAACAGGCCGCCGCCCCGCG
>SLLF01000197.1 GCA_007134175.1 Kiritimatiellia bacterium
AGAAGGTAGCCAAGAAGGCACCGGCCAAGAAGAAGGTAGCCAAGAAGGCACCGGCCAAGAAGAAGGTAGCCAAGAAGGCACCGGCCAAGAAGAAGGTAGCCAAGAAGGCACCGGCCAAGAAAAAAGTCGCGAAGAAAAAAGTAGCCAAGAAAAAGGTAGCCAAGAAGGCGCCGGCCAAGAAAAAAGCGGCTAAGAAAAAATAACGGTTCGGCGTAGGTAAGTACGCTGAATAGACGAACAAATGGCAGTCGCCACGGAGGTACGTATCGTGTGGCGACTGCCATTTCGTTGTTGGGTTGAAGAATAGATGGTGCCGCTCCGCTTGCCAATGGTTGAGCGCAGCTAATCGCTTGACCCCCTATATACGGTGTGTCAAGATTTCCCAGTACCTACCCATAGTGGGGCTGAAGGAGAAGTCAGGGCGATGCGCTGTCCCAAATGTGGATTTCAGGAAGATAAAGTGGTTGATACCCGCGCGGTTCGGAACGGTGACGCGATTCGTCGGCGCCGGGTTTGCCTGAAGTGCGGGCATCGTTTCACCACGTATGAGGAAGTGGTGAAGGCCCACTTACGCGTGATCAAGCGCGACGGGCGTCACGAGGAACTGGATCGCCACAAATTACTGGGCGGGTTAATGCGCGCCTGTGAAAAGCGTCCCATCAGTTCCACCCAGGTGGAGTTGATGGTGAGCAAGATCATCAACGAATTGGAAGCGGAGTACGAGCGGGAGGTGCCCAGCACCGCGATCGGCTTGAAGGTGATGGAGAGTTTGGAGAAAATCGATGAGGTGGCTTACATTCGCTTCGCTTCTGTTTACCGTCGCTTCAAGGACGTGAACCAATTTTTAAGTGAAGTGGAAGGGTTAATCGGACGGGAGTAGTGTGTTGCCATGTGGATACCGGCGACCATAGAGACGGGTGTGGATACGGTGACGGCGCTGCAGGAGCATGTGTTGACGGCGTTGGCTCCGTACAGCGATGGCCATGCCGCTACCGAGCGCTACGCCCAGGTGGCGCGCAGTGTGGCGGAACACTGCGCGTTTGATTGTTGTCAAGGCATGCCTACGGTTGCTTTGACCGGTCAGGTGGCGCGCGCCCTATGGAGCGTCGGGGCGCGTGACACGGCCCGCTGCTGGTTGCAGGATCGTGTTGATGCACGGTCACTGCGCACCACGCTTGAGGCGTTACTGCCATTGCGGGAGGTGGCCCCCGGGCTTTGGCGGTTAGCGGCCGATGAGGTTATCCACTACCGCTGTGCCTGGTTTAGCGGGGACGAGGCAGCCTTGTGGGTCATCGACCTGACACGTGTACCTGATTGGTCAAGCTACATCCCACTGCTGCAGTCGCGCCTGCTGCGCGCACTGCTGGATTCGGTTTGTCCCGTATGGGACGATACGTATGGTCGCGGCACGCTGGGCTTGCGTTGGTTTGTTGCGGAGGCCCCCGCCAGTGAACAAACGGGTGATGAGTGGCGGCAATTTGCCGGGCAGGTTCTGCAATTGGCCAGTGACCGCCGTGGTTGGCGCCACACCCCGCGCATCGTGCGGTTGGCCGCTGCCTCCTCCCGCCACCCGCGCTGGTTGACCACGGGAGCATGGCCGTCATGAAGCACCGGCACAACGAGTCAATGGGTTCGCCCCCGACGGACCGGGTGGCGGCGACAGACGATCAACGTATTGAACAAATCGTGCCGCTGCCGCCCCCGCTGCATCTGATCCGTTTTTTCCCCATCACCGGCACGTCGGCGGAGCGCTTTATTGTAGATACCCGTGCCCGGGTACGGGCCTGTGTACAGGGCGAATCCGATCGGTTGCTGGTCGTGGTGGGACCTTGTTCTATTCATGACCCCGACGCCGCCCTGGAATACGCCCGCCGTCTGAGAACGCAGCGGGAGCGCTGGGCGGATGAGCTGGAAGTGGTAATGCGGGTCTATTTCGAGAAGCCCCGGACCTCGATTGGTTGGAAAGGGTTGATTAACGATCCCTACCTCAACGGCAGTTTTCGCATTGATGAGGGATTACGCATTGCGCGCGATTTGCTGGTACGGATCAACCAAATGGAAGTACCGGCCGGCTGCGAGTTTCTCGACGTGATTTCGCCGCAGTATATCGGGGATCTGGTTTCGTGGGGGGCGATTGGCGCGCGCACCACTGAATCGCAGGTGCATCGCGAATTAGCCTCCGGGCTTTCGTCTCCCGTGGGCTTCAAGAACGGTACCGATGGCAATATCCAAATTGCCATCCGTGCCATTCAGGCCGCCGCCCAACGCCATCACTTTCTCTCCGTCCATAAGTCGGGACAGGTCGCCATTGTCGAAACCACCGGCAATACCGATTGCCACCTTATTCTGCGCGGTGGCGCACAACCGAACGCGGATGCCCGCAGCGTAGACGAAGCCAGCTCGGCGCTGCGCCTGGCGGGGTTGCCGGAGCGGCTGATGATTGATCTCTCGCATGGGAACAGCCCCGACGGCGACCAACAGCAAATGGACAATGGCCGCGATGTCGCCGAGCGTATCAGCCAAGGTGAAAACCGCCTCATCGGCATCGCTGCCGAATCCAATCTGGTGGCCGGCCGACAACCGTTTACTGGAGATACGCCGCTTGTATATGGCCAGAGCATCACCGATCCCTGTATCGGCTGGGATGACACCGAAGCCTTGCTGGCCTTGCTGGCGGATGGTGTACGCCGCCGCCGGTGCCGAGTCTGACGCCCGTCGGTCGGCGCTAATTGCGGGCTGGCCGCTGTTACGGATTCAGATTCACATCCGTCACCGCTCCGCGCGATGCCGACTGCACGTGATCCGCATATTTGGCCAGTACGCCACGCTGGTAGCGGGGTTTGGGCTTCTTCCATTTCGCCAGACGTTGCTTGATCTCCGCTGCAGGTATGTCCAGCGTCAACTTTCGCTTAACGGCGTCGATGGTGATCGGGTCGTTGTTCTTGACAATGGCAATGGGGCCGCCCACGTAGGCTTCCGGCGTGATATGTCCGACGACCAGGCCATGGCTGCCGCCCGAAAAGCGGCCGTCTGTGATCAGGGCTACCTCTTTGCCCAATCCTTTACCCATGACGGCAGAGGTGGGAGAGAGCATCTCGCGCATGCCGGGCGCTCCTTTCGGGCCCTCCATGCGGATGACGATCACATGGCCTTTCTTGATTTTGCCGCTGAGGATCGCCTGCAAGGCCTGTTCTTCTGAATTGAACACCCGCGCTTTGCCGGTGAACGAGTCACCTTCCTTGCCGCTGATCTTGGCTACGGCCCCTTCCGGTGCCAAATTGCCGCGCATGATGACCAGATGCCCGCTTTTCTTAATGGGGTCATGCAGCGGCCGGATCACTTCCTGCTTGGCCGGGTAGGGCTTCACCTGGCGCAAATTCTGCGCCATGGTTTTGCCGGTCACCGTCAAGCAATCGCCGTTCATCAGCCCTTCCTTGATCAACGTCTTCATGAGGGGCGTGGTCCCGCCGATATTGACCAATTCGGCCATGACAAAACGGCCGCTGGGCTTGAGATCCGCCACGACCGGCACCTTGCGGCCGATCCGCGTGAAATCATCCAGGGTCAGTTTTACGCCGGCGGTATTGGCCATGGCCAGCAAGTGCAGCACGGCATTGGTTGAACCGCCCAGCGCGGTCACCATCACAATCGCGTTCTCGAACGCCTCTTTGGTCATGATGTCGCTGGGCCGGATACCGCGCTTGATCATTTGCATCACGGCTGCGCCCGCTTCACGGCAGTCGCGCTGTTTGGCCGGTGACACGGCGGCTTGGGCCGAGGAGTTCGGCAGGCTCATGCCCAGCGCCTCAATAGCCGAAGCCATGGTGTTGGCCGTATACATGCCGCCGCAGGAGCCG
>SLLF01000115.1 GCA_007134175.1 Kiritimatiellia bacterium
GCAAACCATCCCCGCGTCAAGCGCGTGGTGGTCGAAAAATCCGCTTTTTCTCGTTCTCCACTCAACAATATCGGGGTTTTCGAGGCCAATCGGGGGGGTCGACATTAACCACCCTCTTTTCAGCCTCTATTCACGCACCTTTACAACAGCGCAATCGGCTCGGTCAGGGGTGATTGCTATTGCCTTCTCTCCCGGTCCGGTATAGCTTATTGCCTTGGCGCAAGAAAATGATTGATGTTTCCCGGTTGTTAAGTCTGGGCCAATAGCGCGACATTCCCCTCACGTGAACGTGATAGGCGGAGATAAGTGAACATGACAACAGAAAACAAAGCAAAGTTATATCTTCACAAGGAGAATGGCGAGGCAGGCTTGCCGTTGCGGCATCGTTATGAGCGTGATTTCAAGGTGACGGAAGCCTACAGGGACACGCTGCCGGATATGCAGAACGCCTCGGAAGCGCTGCAGGGAGCGAATGTAGCCATTCAGCAGGTGGGCATCTCCAATTTCAAACTCCCCTTGAAATTTCGTAGTCATACGGGCGATCCCCTGACCTTGGAAGCGCATGTCACCGGTAGCGTATCGCTGGTGCCCAACATCAAGGGCATCAACATGTCCCGCATCATGCGCACCTTTTACCGGTTTCAAGACGAGGTGTTCGACTTAGGCATGTTGGGTCAAGTGTTGGAGGCCTACAAAAGGGATATTGGGAGCGAGGCGGCGCGGTTACGGCTCGATTTCTCCTATCCCCTGCTGCAGAAAAGCCTGCGGAGCGAGTTGTTCGGTTACCAGTATTATAACGTCGCGTTTGCGGGCCATATCGACGCGCAAAACAGGGTCCGGACGTTTATCCATTTTGATTTTGTGTATTCGTCGGCCTGCCCCTGCTCAGCGGAGCTGAGTGAGCACGCCCGGGACGTGCGCGATATCTACGCTATTCCCCACTCGCAGCGCAGCAAGGCCCGGGTGATAGTGGAGCTGCAACCTGCGGCCACGCTGACGATTGAGGATTTACAGATGCACTGCCTCAACGCGCTGCAGACCGAGACCCAGGTCATGGTCAAGCGCGAGGATGAGCAGGCCTTTGCCGAAATGAACGGCGCTACGATCAAGTTCGTGGAGGATGCGGCGCGGCTCGTTTACGAACAATTGGATAACGATTCACGCATCAAGGATTTCGAAGTGGCCTGCGCCCATTTGGAATCCTTGCATTCTCATGACGCCGTCTCGGTCATTGCCAAAGGCGTGCCCGGCGGATTCCGTGCGGAGTTTGCTGATTTCAAGAGTTTAATCTGTTGACGGCACACGCCGGGTGCGTTGGCCCCACCGGCTTGGATTATGACGGTACCGCTTATTTATGACTCCCTGACGCGAGAACTACAGCCGGCCCAGCCGGTTGATGGACGTGTGTTCCGTTTCTATTGTTGCGGTCCTACGGTCTATGGACCTGCGCATATCGGTAATTTCCGTACCTTTCTGGTACAGGACTGCCTGCGGCGCGTGCTGGAAGCGGCCGGTATCCCCACCAAGCATGTGCGCAACATCACCGACGTGGATGACAAAACCATCCGGCAATCCCAGGCCGCCGACCAACCGTTGACCGTCTTCACCCGCCATTGGCTGGATCGATTCCACGCGGATTGCGCCGCGTTGAACATGTTGCCACCGCATGTGGAACCGAGCGCGGTAGATCATATTCCACTGCAAGTCGAGCTGATCAAGCGGCTGCTCGACAAAGGTCATGCCTACGTGGCCGAGGATGGGTCCGTCTATTACCGGGTCCAATCCTTTCCCGCCTACGGGAGATTATCCCGTTTGCCCGAACGTGAAATAACCACGAACACGCTTTGTTGCGCCCATGACCACGACGAGTATGAGCGGGAATCAGCTGCTGATTTCTCCTTGTGGAAGGCGCATAAGGCCGAAGACGGTCCAAATCACTGGCCCAGTCCGTGGGGGGCTGGACGTCCTGGTTGGCATCTCGAATGCAGCGCCATGAGCATGAAGTATTTAGGCGATTCGTTTGACCTGCATGGCGGCGGGATTGATTTGGTATTTCCGCACCATGAAAACGAAATCGCGCAAAGCGAAGCCGCCACCGGCCAGCCGTTTGCCCGCTTATGGTTCCATTCCGCCCACTTGATGGTCGAAGGGCGGAAGATGTCCAAGAGCCTCGGGAATTTGTACACCCTGGACGATGTACGGGCGCGGGGCTTTACCCCCATGGATCTGCGGTATGCGCTGCTGGCCGGCCATTACCGGCAACCGTTGAATTTCACCTGGGACTCCTTGCAGGCGGCCCAAAGCGCACTGCGCCGTATAGGCCAAACGCTGTCCGACCTGGCAAAAGTGGCCGGCGAGACCCTGATGACGGCCACCGTCCCGGATAACGACTGGGGCACCTTCGCCCCGGTGCAGGCGGCCCTCGCCCATAATCTGAATACACCCGAAGCACTGGGCAAGTTGTTCCGGGCGGTGCACGACATCGAGCGGCGTATCCACACCGGCGAGATCCACGCGACGGAGGCCGGCTGCCGGCACGTACACTTGCGGCGCGCGCTCGAGGTATTCGGTTTCGATCCCGCAACCGACCTGCCTGCTGCGACCGTCCCGGCGGATGTGCAAGCCTTGGCCCAACAACGCTGGGCAGCGAAGCAGCAACGCGATTTCGCTCAGGCAGACGCGCTGCGCACCCAATTACAAACCGCCGGCTGGATCGTCCGGGACGCCAGGGACAGCTACGAGCTCGTACCAGTGGAATAGCAAGAGAGGGTCCGTCCGTACAGGGAATCTTTATTTTCTGCAGGTTGCGCCTGACCAGGTCATCAAACCGCAGCGGTGATTCTTCGCCGTTGGTCATGCCTGCTTGGCGTTGACCTGACTGGCGGGAGTGGCGTATTTTGAGCGGTCGATGGGTGCCCCCCTCGAGATCATCATCTGCGGCCAAGCCGCTCGATAAGCGCTTATGTAGAAGAGGTCCTTGTTATGAATTTCGGAACGTCTACGGTCGACATCACCCCGCCGGCCGGCGTAATGCTTTGGGGATACGAGCCTCGCGTCGCCACTTGGGTCGAGCATCCACTACGGGCGGAGGCGCTGGCCTGCGAGGCGTCCAACGGTGCGTGGATACTAATCAGCGCGGATATCGGCGCGTTTTCGCGACCGCTGGCGGATGCCATCCGCACGGATATTGCGACCCGCACCCAATTGCCCGTCCAGGCCATCATGCTTGCCGCCACCCACACCCACTCGGGACCTCATGTGACCGATGCCCTCTGGTGTGAACGATCGGAATTAGAGTCGCATTATTTCCGCGAATTGCGCGCCAGCCTTCTACACGTGGCAGAACAAGCTTGGCAAGGGCGTTACCCTGCGCGTCGGAAGCAGCAGGGCGCTGCTCGCTTGTGGTCGGTGTTTTCATGGTCAGTATGCTAGGCCGATTCTCGGCATCCTCCATCGTTTTGGCTCGTGGGCAAGAACTGGATTATTGTAACGTGTTGTCATGTCGAGCGTAGCGAAGCGACGTCGAGACATCTCCGTCTTCGCCAACCACCGTCGGTTCTTTAGGAGCTGAGCCTGCCCTGAGCGAAGCCGAAGGGAGACATCTCAGAATAAAGCCAAACACCGTAACGTTGGAAACGGATCCAAAGGCGGCGCGGCTCGACGAAGAACGAGATTTTTCGACTACGCTACGCTCCGCTCAAAATGACAGCAGGCGAGCGTGCGGCTTATCACCGTGTCCAGCGCGGCCAAGTATTCGCCAGCTCTCTCATCGCACAGCATCCCCGCGTCACGCGCGTTAGTGGTCGA
>SLLF01000089.1 GCA_007134175.1 Kiritimatiellia bacterium
TAGCGCATAGTTTCTGGATTATATCCGGCGCGGCCATTCCTGTCCCTTTCTGTTTTCCAAGCCTTGGAACGTTTTATACGGCACTTTTCCAGACCTTGGAAGCCGGAAACGGAGGGCCGAATCCTCAGCGCACAACGGTCTTCTGTTGTAGGTTGCCCTTATACGGGCGGCGTTTCTTCGCCAGCCACGGAGGGCTGGCCTACAACCCTGAACCCGGCATCGGGCCGGGCTTTGGCCGCTGCCAGGGCGGCTCGTGGCTAAACACGCCATGCGAGTAGAGGTGCCGGTCCCGTTCATTGGTCCGCTGAGCCTGCTTAAGCCAGGCCGTCCATAAAGCGTTCCTCTCTCCGGGGGACAGGTTCTTCAGATCCAAATCCTCTTCACTCAAGAATTCGTCGCGCATGGAAATCGTCCTGCATTCACCGTTCGGCATCTAGGTTGTCGTTTCTAAACTGAAAGGCAAATACGTCTGGGCATGATCAGCCATCACTTCATGGGCCTGACCCAGCGGCAGGCCTGCCATGACCGCCTGGGTCTCCGGCCAGGCATCAGCCCATGGGCCCGCAGCGTTCATATAGTCTTCCAAGCGCCCTTCATTGGCGTGCATCAGTTTCCGACGTTCCGCATCGAGCGCGGTCTCCAAAGCCTCGCGCCCCCGTGAAACATAGTTCAAAACCGGCCTCTTTGCGGTCAGCGAGGCAACCAACGCACCGTGTTGGCGGCCTAATAACATTAAATCCCGCGCGCTTCGCGAGTAAAGGAGCTGGTCGGCCGGGTTTTCCATGAGCCGGGCCAATTCCCCGATCACCGCATAATCCTTTTCACGGTCGGTCTTCTTCATTTCAGCCAGCTCCCTGGGCCCGGCATGGGGCACCGGTGTTGCTGACGGGCTTGTCCACAGCCGCTCCAAAGCACCCGCATCCAGGCGCGGCGGGCGCGTCACAAAATCCGTGCGGACTCGTAATCCATCGTGCACAAACTCGAAATGGGCGCTCCATCCGCCCGCCAGCCAGCGGATATCCAGCGGTGCCCCAAAACGATACCGCGCCCCGTATCCGGCCAGCACCGAACGCACATGGGCGCAAGCCTCCTCATCCTCCCGCAGAATCCAATCGCCATCCTTGCTCATGATCGCCAGATTATGCAGCACCACCGCCTGCCCGCCGCCCAACACCGCCCTCAACCGGTCGGCATTGAACTGTTGCGTTAAGACAATATAGATGGACATGATATTCGTTCCAGGCTGTGATACCGTGCCATCCTAGCAAGTTGCGCAGCTATTTCAAGATTACTGGAGGCCAGCCCTCCGCTTTGAAAAAAGGATCGATAAATTCTCGGCGCAGCTCGGTTTCGTTGTAGCGGGTCGAGGTATAGTGTTCCCGGTGCGCGGCAAAGGTAGTGCATAGTTTCTGGATTATATCCGGCGCGGCCATTCCTGTCCCTTTCTGTGTTGCAAGCCTTGGAACGTTTTATACGGCACTTTTACCGGCCTTGGAAGCCGGAAACGGAGGGACGAATCCTCAGCGAACAACGGTCTTCTGTTGTAGGCCGCCCTTATGCGGGCGGCGTTTCTTCGCCAGCCACGGAGGGCGGGCCTACAACCGCCTCGATGTTCATCTTGCGCCACCAGGCTTGGTCTTGTCCGTCGGGAAAGCGTGTGGCTTGTCGGCGCACATGGTCAGGCGACTGCAATGGGTTGCCGGCAATCAGTATCCGGTTGTAGCCCCGGGCCGCTGTAATGGTTGCGAAAGCGGGAAAATGGCTTCTCACATCCGCTGCCATCCGGCGCAATAGCGGGAGATGCGGGCGGGTGGTGATGCAGTTGACGGCCACGATGCCGGTCGGCACCAGCACTCGTTGGTATCGCGCACCCCAGCCGCCCTGCGGTGCGTCGGGCCGGAACACATCCTCCGCGCCGGCCAGGAAGACATCGTCCAGGACAACGTCGAAGCGTCGCCGCGTCCGCTTCAAAAACGTGTAAGCGTCGCCCACGATTACTTCACAGGCGTCGGCGGGCCAGGGCATGTGACGCCGGGCGATGTCAACGAGTTCCCCGTCGATCTCCACTGCCGTGATGCGGGCTTTGGGCAGCAGTTGCTTCAGGATCCGCAGCATGGTGCCGCCGGCCAGGCCCAGTAGCAGTATGCTTTTGGGGCCGTTGCTATGGGGATGAAACAGCGGTGCCGCACTCAGCGCGTCCCACGAGTAGCCGGTGCATAAACGGTGTGGATGCCAGGTGGCAAAGGTGGCCCCGGCCACATCCATGTCGACCCGCTCACCCTGTTGCCGGATCACTCCGCGGTTATAGGTCGTCTCAAAAGGAATCTCGTCCATGCGCCGTAGTGTCGAAGCCTGCGGCGGGGAATGTCAAGGTCGATGCTTCGGATCAGCTTGCAACGGACGCATCTGCGAATTGTTGATCAGCTTATCATGAATGGCATTTATCCGGACCGTTGGAATATGTTGCCAAGCTGGGGCTTGGCGCTCCCGGGCACGCCGCGCCTCCAGCTCGGCATATGGTCAACAGCTGATGGCATGCTTACGGCTCAGATCCGTAGTCGCACAAAAATCATCCAGTAGACGCCCTTTAGCCCTCTTGGTTCGCATCTTTCCATAGCGAAATCGTAGCCGCTCCACATATTCAACCGTCGCTTCATTACTCATTTTCATGACTCCATCTTTTCGGTGTCATAATTATGAGGCAACACCTTATTCGCAGATCAAAAAACCCCAACCTTTTCGATGTCATTATTTTTGAGGCAACGCGGGGCAGAAAAAATATGGTTTTCCACTGTTGACTTTTTGGCGGGGATTCCGTAGCTTTCGCTTTGTGTTTTCCCGAGTAGGCTCATACGGGCCTGCCTCCACGACAAAAAACCATGGATATCGTATGGAATCGTATGCAGTTATAGAAACCGGTGGCAAGCAGTACCGCGTGCTGGCAGGCCAGGAATTGGTGGTGGAACGGTTGACGGCAGAAGCCGGTAGCCGGGTGACGCTGGACCGTGTGCTGGCCCAATCGGACGGGACCACGCTCGCGATCGGCACCCCGTTGGTGGCGGGTGCAGCCGTGACGGCGGAAGTGCTGGAGCATTCCCGCGCACCCAAGGTGGTATCGTTTAAGAAGAAACGACGTAAAGGCTACAAGCGGAAAATCGGCCATCGGCAGGAACAGACCCGAATCAAGATCGAATCGCTCGGCGGCGCGGCTCCTAAAGCTGAGCCGACAGCGGCTACGGAGGTGAACGATGGCGCATAAAAAAGGTCAAGGCACAAGTAAGAACGGACGCGACAGCCAAGGGCAACGGCGCGGCGTGAAACGTTTTGGCGGGCAATCGGTTACGGCCGGCAGCATTCTGGTGCGCCAGCTCGGGACCAAATTCGTGGCCGGCGCCAATGTGGGGATGGGGCGTGACTTCACCCTGTTCGCACTCAAGCCCGGTGTAGTCGAATTTGACAAGCAAGGCCGCCGCGTCAACATACGCGAATCGGCACCGGCCTGAAAACCGTCACCTTCAAAGACCGCGTCCGCCTTTACCTAGCCGCCGGCAGTGGCGGTGACGGTTGCGTGGCCTTCCGCCGCGAGAAATACGTTCCCCGTGGTGGCCCGTCCGGCGGTGACGGTGGCGATGGCGGATCTATCTTCCTCGAAGCATCACCGCACGCGGATTCCTTACTCGATTGGTATTATCGCCCTCACCAAAAGGCCG
This sequence comes from Kiritimatiellia bacterium, assembly GCA_007134175.1. Lineage (GTDB taxonomy): Bacteria > Verrucomicrobiota > Kiritimatiellia > SLAD01 > SLAD01 > SLLF01. The sequence continues at coordinate 3,711 of SLLF01000089.1, forward strand.
AGAATGGCGGTCGTGGCCAGCCGAAGGATTGCCATGGACGAGCCGGCCGCGACCTGGTGTTGGACGTGCCGTGCGGCACGGTGGCCTGGGACGCCGA
>SLLF01000285.1 GCA_007134175.1 Kiritimatiellia bacterium
AGGTGCGCTAACCGAGAATGCCTTGGTTTGGACCGAAGGGATGCCGGAGTGGGCGCCATTGCGTTCCCGCCCGGAATTTGAGGCGACCGCTACCCCTCGCGCTCCGGGGCAGGACCCGACCGATGAAACGGAGGATGCGGTCGACACCGCGACCCTCCCGCTCACCCTCCAGCGACCGGCGGCGGAGACTCCGCCTGCCGCCGTCACTACGCCGGAAATCGCCCTGCCGCCTAAACTGGGGGGCTGGATGCAGTTTGCAGGCGTCATGACGATCCTGTTAGGCGTGCTCTATGCACTCTCCTGTTTCGGTATCTTGTGGGGCGTGTTGTTGATCATCGGCGGCGTGGCGTTGCTGGGCGCACGCTCCGCCTTGGCTACGGTACGGACCGTGCCATGGCCGCTGGGCCCGTTCTTCGAGAAGATAAACACCTTCTTTCTCACACTCGGGATCTTCTACATCGTCATGTTGGTGGTCATCAGCCTGGTGCTTATCATTTATGGCGGACTGTTGATTGCGGTGCTTTCCAACCTGTCCGCCATGTAGCGGGTATAGCGGGGCCGCCTATGAAATACCTGGTACTAGTCGGGGACGGTATGGGTGACGAGCCTGTCGCGGAACTGGGTGGGCGCACGCCGCTGCAGGTGGCGCGTATTCCCACCATGCGCCGGATCGCGGCGTGTGCGCGCTTGCACCGGGTCTGCACCGTTCCCGACGGCCTACCACCCGGCAGCGATGTCTGCAACATGGGACTACTGGGCTACAACGCGGCGGAAAACTATACGGGCCGCGCCCCCATCGAGGCCGCCGGTGCAAACATCCCTTTGCACCCGGCGGATGTCGCGTTCCGCTGCAACCTGGTAACGGTGCGCGACGGTCGTATGCACGACTATTCCGCCGGCCATATCACAACGGAAGAGGCCACCGAGCTGATTGCCACCTGCAAACAGGCCCTGGAACAGGACGGGCTGGTCTTCCATCCCGGCATCAGCTATCGACATCTACTGGTCTGGCGCGACGGACCGGACGAGCTGGAAACACAGCCGCCCCATGACATTGCCGACCAGCGCATAGCCGATCACCTGCCGCGCGGTTCGCGGGCCACGGAGGTGATCCACCTAATGGACCAGACCAGCCAACTACTGGCCGGCCACCCCGTAAATCGCGTACGACGGTCCAGGGGCGATGCCGAAGTTAGCCAATGCTGGCTGTGGGGACAGGGCCGCGCACTGGTGCTGCCGACCTTTCAGACGTGTTTCGGCTTGAGCGGAGGGGTCGTTACCGCCGTTGACCTCGTGCGCGGGCTGGGCCGGTTGGCCGGGTTGGAAGTACCCGTCGTTGAAGGAGCCACCGGCTTCATCGACACCAACTATGCGGGGAAAGTGGACGCCGCCAAGCAGTTGTTGGATAACCACCCCTACGCCTATGTGCATGTTGAGGCACCCGATGAATGCGGACACATGGGTGACGCCCAACTCAAAACCCGGGCGATTGAGCTCTTCGATGAACGGATTGTTGCACCCCTCTGGGAGCACCTCGAAGCCAAAGGCGAACCCTACCGGCTTATACTGGCGATGGACCATCGCACACCGGTTGCCCGCCGCGGACACACCCGTGACCCTGTCCCCATGGCGATCCTGGATGGACCCGTGGGACCGGTAACCGACGAGGCCCCGTTTGATGAGACCATACTGGACGGACTGCCGCTTGAAATGTCCTACAACTGTATTCACCAGGCGCTGCCGTAATCGTCATGCAGACGGCGCGGATCTATAGCGACGACGCGCTTACGCCGTGGCCCCTGCCAGCGTGGTTCGGCAACGACCATCCGGTTGAAGTCGATCTTGGCTGCGGCAAAGGCCGTTTTTTGCTGGCCCACGCCCATGACCACCCCGGCATTAACTATCTCGGAATCGACCGCATGCTGCGCCGCATCCGTAAAGTGGACCGCAAGGTTGTGCGGGCGGGTCTGCGGAATGTCCGTCTCTACCGCATGGAAGCGTATTATGCCGTGACCTATTTGATTCCGGCCGCGTCTATTGCCACCTATTTTATACTCTTCCCCGACCCATGGCCGAAAGCCCGGCATCACCACCACCGCCTGTTCAACGATCCGTTTATGGCGGCATTGCGCCGCACGTTGCAGCCCGGGGGACGGATCCATGTCGCCACCGACCATCAGCCGTACTTCCGGGAAATCACCGAAATCTTTGCGCGGCACTCGGCTTGGTGCCAACCCGTCGAACCATGGGCACCGGCTCCGCACGAGCGCACGGACTTTGAGTGCCTGTTTATGGACAAAAAAGCAATCGGCCGCGCCAGTTACCTTCGGTCGTAGCCCCCGACCCGCATCAGATGCGATTCAATATTAGTATTTGCAACATGAATCCTTGCGCTTATATTTACGTCGTTTGCAACCCTCACCCCCTCCAGGAAAGGTTACATTTGACACATACCAGAATTCAGTATCGCCACGCGTTGATCGGGTGCGGTCTGCGAGTCCTGGCCGGACTGATGCTGGTGCCGTGGTTGACCGGTTGTCTTGGCGGCAGTTCCGATCCATTAGGGCACAGACACGATTTTGGCGACAACGACGCCAACGTGGTGCTCTGCATGGGCGACAGCATCACGGCAGGCGGCTTCTCGGGTGGCGCCCCGTGCCCGACCCTTTTTGGCCAGATGGTGGGCAAGCAGACCATCAACGACGCCCGCCGAGGTGTCGTTTCAGCCGACGGAGCCAACCGTATTATCGCCTCCTTCCGCCGGCACAAACCCGGCTTCGTAATCATTGCCTATGGCGCCAATGATGCCATTCGCGGGACCAACCCCGCCGCCACCGGCGTCCACATCCGGCAAATGATCCACGTAGCCAAGAGCAATCGCTGCATACCCGTGGTCGCCACGGTAATGCCCATGACCGGTCCACGCTCCGTCTACAATGATCGCGTGGACCTCATTAACCGCGAAATACGGGCCGCAGCCCGGGATGAAAACGTCAAGTTGGCGGATATTCACCGGTCGGTACGATCCGACCCCGATAGCCTTTACGTCGACGGCCTGCACTTGAACCGGCTAGGTGAAGTCTGGGTGGCTATGACTTTTATGGACGCGTTCAAGTAGCCGTTGGAGCGGCAATGGGCTTCTGGCCACCCCGCGGCATTGATGTCCGGACCTGCCGCACTAACGCCTTTATCTAGCCCGCGCGGGGTCTTGCAGCTCCCGTCACCGGGCGCAACATCATCAGCCCCCCTAGTGCCGCCAGCCCCAGCAGATACCCATACACCTGCGTAAACAGGTGGTGGGAAATGCTGGTGATCTGCGCCATCTCCACGGGAAAACCCAATAATACGAACACCAATGTCCACGCCCCTTGATAGGCCCCGAACCCCAACACACCCGATACGGGCAAACTCGCGGCCATCTCCGCCGCGGTCAGTCCCAGAAACACCTTATGCAGCGGCCACTCCGCCAATGCATACCCCTGCGGCAGGACCATGGCCAGCAGCAAGGCGTACAGCGCCGTATACTTGAGAATGCGCACCAGAACGGACTGCATAAAGACACGGACATAAACGCCATGGACTTGTGCGCGGTAAATTTGGTGGTGAGTTGAGGCCAACAACCGGCGCACCCATTGCCGCAGGCCGCCACGCGGTAGCGTCCAACCGGACACTCGGAACGCCATGCGCAACAATAAAGGCAGCCCGCTGATCAATAGTCCGGCCACCACAAACAGGCCGCCACCGATCGCGAGCAGGGCCGGTGCCGAAAACTCCACCTCCGCCCCGATCACCACCAGCGA
>SLLF01000262.1 GCA_007134175.1 Kiritimatiellia bacterium
CCCAGGTGCTGCGTGGCCTGGATCATCTGCAGGAGGCGGAAATCTCTTTGCAAGGGCGTCGGTTTGTTCTGCGCAGCCAACTCGTGGGCGATGCGCACAAGGCGATCAAGGCTGCGGGCGTGGCTGTACCACCCACGATTCGGGAAGCCGAATAAGATTCAGCCTGATCAAAAATGTGTTGGCACAGCCCTCGTGTGCTTGTGTAACCCATTGATTACAAGCATGTCAATTTTTGAAACTGTAGAAGATGGGATAGGGATGGGATAGGGACACAGAAGTAGCCCCCCCTCCGCACGTCCACGCGATAGGAGGGAGGGACACAGAAGAGCCCGCGGGGGACAGGTAATATTTCGGCTGAAATCACCGGAAAAAAATGCTTCTCGTTTCCTTAAGAGTTACAAAGGTGAAATCCATACGAAGGGAACAGTAAAATGAGACAAGCTCGGATCAGAATTGATGACGCCCCCTGCTGGTATCATTGCTACAACCGCGTGGCCGGCACCCGTCACGACCGCCCCTTCGGGGAGGTGGAAAAGGAGCAATTCGCGCGCTTGCTTAAGCGCGTAGCCCGACTCTATTGCGTCCGGGTGGTGGCCTACCAGGTGCTTTCGAACCATTTCCACTTGCTGCTGCACGCCCCCGACGCCGAACCGGACGAGCAGGAGATATGCCGCCGTTACAAGAATTTCCACCGTGGCCGTCGCACCTTGACTCCCGGCAGCCCGGCTTGCCGGGATTGGCAGGCTCGCAGCCGGGACATCAGTTGGTTCATGCGCCATTTGCAGCAGTTGTTTACGGTCTGGTACAACCGTTCGCGGCCCGAGCCGCGCCGGGGCTCGTTATGGGCGGACCGGTTCAAGCACACACTACTGGAGGGCGGCTCGGCGGTCTGGGCGTGCTGGGCCTACATTGAGAACAACCCGGTGCGGGCGGGTATTGTGAAGCGGGCGGCTGACTACCGGTTTGGCTCGTACGGCATCTGGATGCAGTCGGGCCGGCACCCGTTCGCGGAGGAGGTGCAGGCAGCGGCATTGCCGATGTTCCAAGAGACCTTTGGCCTGCGCCGACTGGAAGATATCCGGCAAGCCCTCGGCCGGACACTGGCGGGCAAGGCAGAGCAGCAAGCCATGGCCACAGTGGTTGAGCGGCGCGTGCGCTACTGGACACAGGGGCTGGTGATCGGTTCGCGGCTATTTGTTGACGATGTAAGGTGGCGGTGTCGTACCGTCAAGCCGAGCCGGCAGTGCCCAACCGTGTGCATGGATGATTTGAGCATGGCCAATCTCTATTGTTGGCGACGGTTGCGACCGGCTGATACCGCATAGGCGTTGATCACGCCTCGAGCATTTTCTGGGGCTCGCGCCTATTTAGCAATCATCCGCTAGGCATTCGGGCCCCATGCCGCTCGTGTCCTTGTATCTTCTGCCTCTCTGTCCTCTCCCCAGCCTCCTCGTCTGTCCCGGTTTCCACTCTGTCTCCGGGCGCAGACTTCGTCGGTCTATGGTTCGGAGCATCTGTCCCCGGAGGGTGGGTGCGGGTGGTCTATGTCCCCACTCTTGTCCTATGAAGGCCAGTAGTTTGCCCAGCCCGATGCCCTGCCTCCCGCTTTAATATCATTATTCCCAGGGGGGGAATAGAAGCCGCCGTAAAAAATCCAGCCGATAAGTGGAATGCAAATGATGAACGACCAAGCCAGCTTCTTTGGAACCGATCCCCTCTGCTTGAGCCATAAATGGCGTCCAAGCCGCCAAGATACCACTATGCAGAATCCCGCTACTCCTAGGTGAATTGCATTCAATTCCGTCCATGCCCCATGAAAACATGAAGGATAACAGGCGGTGCCGATGGCAACAAGCTACATCTGGATACTGAATACTCGTTCCTGGGCGGATCAGCGATTTGGGCCTACTAGGCCTCTCGTGAGAATAATGCGTTGCAGGCGGGCATGGTGAAGCAGACGACTGGACTATCAGGGTTCTTTATCAGCCCCGGCTGTGCCTTTGAGCTCCCGGTGCTTCGGTGTCGGTGCTTCGGTGTCTGTCCCTTTTCCTTTCTGTCCCTTTTCCTTTCTCGATCGGGTCTTGCTATTAGTGGGGCAAACCGTTAGGAAATCAGGTTTGAATCGGTGCGACGGTCGGCAAGCGGACCGTTTAAGCAAGGAGACTATGGCCACGTTAAGCAAGACATACGAGAGTCAGGCCGTTGAAGCCAAATGGTACGCCTGGTGGATGGAACATGGATACTTCCACGGTGATCCCGCCAAAGGCGGTACGCCCTATTGCGTGGTGATCCCGCCGCCGAATGTCACCGGCATCCTCCACATGGGCCATGCCCTTAACAACACGATTCAGGACGTGCTGGTGCGCTGGCGTCGCATGCAAGGCTACAACGTGACTTGGGTGCCCGGCACCGACCACGCCGGGATCGCTACCCAAAACGTGGTAGAGCGAGCCTTGCAGAAAGAAGGAAAAACCCGCGACGATCTGGGGCGCGAAGCCTTCGTTGAGCGCGTCTGGCAGTGGCGCGAGGAATACGGCAACACCATCAAGAACCAGCTCATGAAGCTCGGGGCCTCCTGCGACTGGGACCGGGAACGGTTCACCATGGATGAAGGACTGAGCCGAGCCGTGACCGAAATCTTCGTACGCTTATACGAGAAAGGACTGATCTATCGCGGCAATTACATTATTAACTGGTGTCCCCGCTGCCAAACCGCCCTGTCGGACGAGGAAAGCGAACACCACGACGTCGACGGCAAACTCTACTATATCCGCTACCCGATCAAGGGCGGTCGCAAGAAGGATTACGTGCTTGTCGCCACCACCCGCCCAGAGACGCTGCTGGGCGATACGGCCGTTGCGGTTAATCCGCGCGACGAACGCTACCGCGATTTGCAGGACCGGTACGTTATCCTCCCGGTGCTCAAACGTGAACTCCCCGTAATCGCTGACGACTTCGTGGATCCTGAATTCGGCACCGGAGTCGTGAAGGTTACACCCGCCCACGATCCCAACGACTTCGAAATGGGACAACGCCATGAATTGCCCTCGATCAATGTAATGACCGATGACGGCCAAATGAATGAGGAAGCCGGGCCTTACGCCGGAATGGACCGGTTCCAGTGCCGGGAAGCGCTGTTGACCCGCTTGGAGCAGGACGGCTTGCTGGACCGGGTGGAGCCGCACCCGCACGCCGTGGGCCATTGCTATCGCTGTGAGGCAATGGTCGAACCGCGCCTCTCCCCGCAATGGTTCGTCAAGATGAAGCCACTGGCGCGGCCAGCCCTGCAAGTTGTTAAAGACGAAAAAATCGAGTTTATTCCCGAACGCTGGACCAAGGTGTACAGCGAATGGATGGAGAACATCCGCGACTGGTGTATTTCCCGCCAAATCTGGTGGGGACACCGGATACCCGTCTATTACTGTGACGACTGTGGCCACGAGTGGGCGGCTCGCGAAACCCCGTCTACCTGTCCCCAGTGCGGGCAAACCAACCTCCGGCAGGACGACGACGTCCTCGACACCTGGTTCAGCTCCTGGCTTTGGCCCTTCAGCGTCTTCGGCTGGCCGGAGAAAACCGACGAACTGGCATTCTACTATCCCACTCGCAGCCTGGTAACTGGATCGGAAATCATTTTTTTCTGGGTCGCACGCATGATCATGGCGGGCCTGGAATGTATGGACGATATTCCCTTCACCGATGTCTACATCCACGGCACCGTCCGCGACGATAGCGGGCGCAAGATGAGCAAGAGCCTCGGCAATTCCATCGACCCGCTGTTGGCGATCGAAAA
>SLLF01000047.1 GCA_007134175.1 Kiritimatiellia bacterium
TGACCGAAAGCATCACTCGGTATGAACGCAGCCTGGAACTGGATCCGCAACAGACGGAAATCCGTTTTCACCTTGCGCAGGCTTCCCGCTGGAGCGGTCACCTCAACCGTGCGGTGCAACTGCTTGAATCACTGGTGGTTCGCTATCCCGACCGCAACGACATACGGCTGGAGTTGGCCCGGGCGCTGACCAGCAACTGGGCCTACGGTGACGCGCTGCCGCACTGGCAAATCCTGCGGGCCGAGGATCCGGACAATTTGGAATACCTCATTGCCGATGCCACCGTACACCTGCATACCGGGCAAAAAGGACAAGCGCTGACGCTGGCGCAACAGGCGTTGGATCGGGTACCGGACGACTTGCAGGCGTTGCAGGTTATGGCGGACGCGATGGAATACGGTGACGAGCCTGCGCAGGCGGTACCTTGGTTGCAACGCATGCTGGGAGGAGCGGACGACGAATCGTACCGCCAGCATATCCGCGCCCGGCTGGCACTGTTATTCGAACGTCTATACCGGGGAAACAGGATCCCGACGTATCTTGCCCAGGCCGCCGAACTTCATGCCGAACGAGTGGCCATTGATCCCGAACACATGGATGCGCGCCTGAAGTTTGCGGAAATGAATCTGCTGACCGGCCGATATGACGTGGCCGCGGAAGCTTTTCAAGTGGTGCTGGACCGCTTTAACCCGAACAACATCCGTGCTCTACGCGGGTTGTTCGAATTGCATTTGGCTCGGCAGGACTGGCTCGCAGCTGAATCCGCATGGACCGCCATAGCCAGTCTGAATCCTGACGACCCTTATCTCCACTACGACCAAGCCCGGCTCCACGCGCAGCGGGGCGACCGATTGGCCGCGCTTGACGCCTTGGATCGTTTGGAGGCAGCGGGTCGGAGGGGTGCGGTGGCGGCTCTGCTTTATCATTCCCTGGGTACCAGCGACTACGGCCAAGCCCCCTCGCAACGGGAGTTTCGTGAACAGTTGCAAGCCCTGCGCGATGCCGGTTACCGCTTTCTGACACCGGATCAACTCAAGGCGATGTTTGCGCAGGTTGATCCGGACGCCCCCACCGACCCCGCCGGTCCGCCACCGCGCTGGGCGCTGATCACCTTCGACGATGCCCTGGTCACCGCCATGGAATACGGCACCCCCGTCGGCCGCGAACTGGGTATTGTGTTTGCCCAGCACATCATCGTGCGCAACACGCATCGCGGCGACGCCTATCTAGCCACTTGGGACGAGCTGCGCGACTACCAGGAAACCGGGGTTTGGCTATTTGGGAGCCATTCCTACTATGCGCATCAGGAGATGCCGCTTACGGCTGAACAACAGGCTGATCGGGAGCCCTTGTCCTATCATGACAGGGTCGCCCGGGTCGTGCCGGTGGATGAAGTAGCCCGTCGCGCTTATCCATTGGGTAACCGGATTTGGCGACCCGACCTGGACCGCCAGGAAACACGCGACGATTTTATTGCGCGCCTGCACGAGGAATACGGGCGCAGCCAGCAGGATATGCAACGGGAACTTGGCGTGCCGGTGCGTTTTTTCGCCTATCCCTTTGGCGAGATCGGCCAACAGGCCGCCAGCAACGAACCGCAGGCGGTTCAATGGAATCAGACCATTGCGGCGGAATACTACGACATGGGATTCCTGCAATCACCGTTCGGCCACGCGGTCTATGGCGATAACCCGTTGCTGTATCAACGCCACGAAATGGTGCTGCGCGCTACCGGCGAGGAGACCGTGCGTTACTTCATCGATCATCATCCGGTTTACTTGGCCCAGCTCACCCGTTTGCAATGGGCCCAGGAGGAGGGGAACGACACGCGCATTCGCGAGGCGCGCGCGGCTCTGGAGGATTCCGAATACCCGTACCTGACGGCGCTGGCCGTGGCGGACGAGTCGGCCGCCCCGGTCGAACGAACGCGCGCGTATTTCGGCGTACCGTGGCGCGTGGAACGTGCGGGCGACCCCTTTGCCTGGAACTGGTCCGCGCCTTTTGTCCATCTCGCGTATGAAGGCTTCAGCGATAATCTGGACAGCCGCTTTCACCGGATTAGCGGCACCGCAGGAGCCAACGCCGCTCCCAATGTGCTCGTGGAGGGCCGTGCCGGTGCGGGGCACTACGAGCAAGAAACGTTGTTTGATGAAGCGGTGCCGGACGGAAATCGCACCTTGAGTATCGATGAAATCTTTGCCCACGTAGCCATTGCCGCGCGCTGGCCCAACGGCGTGACTTGGTCGGGTAGCGGAGGACTACGGGCGTGGTCGGGCGACGCGGACGACACCGTTCCCCGACTGGCCTTGCAGGTCCAAGGATTCTGGCGCAACCGGACCGAGTGGTGGGCGGGAATTGAACACGACGCCGTGCCGGCCGCGCGGGCCATGGCGGACGGGCTGACACAGCAGACGGTTGAGGCGCAGGTCATGCAACCCCTGGGCCACCCGTTCCTAATCCATCTGGCCGGTCGCTACCATGACATTTCTGACGGCAACGCCCGTTATCATCTAGACCTCGCTCCTTCCTGGCAGGTGCCGGGGGATTGGCCGTGGCGGGTGGGTGCGCGTTATAGCTATGCCTCATCCGATCAAGCCAGCGAAGCGTACTGGACCCCGTACCAGACGCAGTCGATTTATGCCGAGGTGGCTCTGCAGCAAAGCCGCCCAGGACTTTATTTCTCGCTTAATGCGCGCATTGGGTTGGCGGAAGAGGCCGTGCGTCCGGAAAGTAGGCGCGCCTTTCGCGAGCGGGAACAACAAGCGGCCGCCGCCGGATTCGATCCGGGCCCTCCCCCCGAGGCGCAAGGCTGGGTTTTTGTTTATGGCGCCAGCGCCGCCCTGACCTATGAGTGGACGCCCCGGTGGGCCATCAGCGGCTACGTGCACTATTTCGAGTCGGTGGACTACAACCAAACCGACATCCATCTCGCCGTGGAGCACCGTTTCTAATGGCGGTCCGCCCGCATATTGGCGCCCTCATCGGGTTGGCGGCGGTCGGTTGGTCCACGATAGCCGCGCTGTCCGGCGAACCCGTTGACCACTGGGTTAAAGCGCAGCAATTGCTGGCCGAAAACATTCTACTGGAAGGTATTGATCATTTGGCGCGCCATTTGCAGACGTATCCCGATGATTGGGCGGCCCGCATGCAGGCGGCGGAAGCCAGTTATGCGGCGAGCCGCTACCGGGCCGCCGCCGAACACGCGAGTCAAGTGTATGCGGCTGATCGCACGCACGCCGAAGCCCGGCGGTTGCTGGTCCGGGCACGGTCGCAGCTTGTCCGGCTGCTGGCAAATCAGGAGCCGGCCCCGGAAGACATCCTGTTTTTCGCGCGACTGGCCAACGTTTTGCGCCATATTGATCGGGCTGCCCATTACTACGAACGGTATCTGGCGCTCAACCCCGATCCGGATGTCTTGCTGGAATGGGCGCGCCTGTATCGCTGGCATGACCGGCCCGCCGCTGCGGTACCGCGGTACCACGCCTATCTCGAGTCCCGTCCCGGGGACGTGGACGTGTGGCACGAGCTGGGCCGTCTCTACAACGAGCTTGGGCGGCATGACGCGGCAGCCCGGGTGCTGGGCGAGGCGGTCAGCATGCGACCGGGCGATGTCGATATCGAACGGGATTGGGCCCGCGCCCTGCTGTGGCGGGGCGATGTGGACGCAGCGGAAACCGTCTTGCTTAATCTGCTGGAGCAGCATTCGCACGAGGTGCCCGCCCGCGTCATCCTGGCAGACCTTTATAATCAACGCGCGGAATACGGAAAAGCCTACGTCCTCTACCGCGAA
>SLLF01000162.1 GCA_007134175.1 Kiritimatiellia bacterium
GAATATCATCACCTTGTTGGTCGGTTTTTTCCGGGTAGTTTTCATAAAGGGAAACTGTACGCAGCCCGCTGCGGCCTGTCAATCGGTGACGTTTTGCCCGTGACGTTGGCACCCCGATGCAGTAGAGTGTTGGCCTCATGAAAAACTATTGGTTCACACTCGTGGGCTGGGCGCTTTTTACGGTGCCCGGTGCGTTGGCTTTGGACGACGGACTCTATGCGGTATTCCATACCTCAATGGGGAGTTTCACCTCCCGCCTGCACTATGCAGAAGCGCCGCTGACCGTGGCCAACTTTGTCGGACTGGCTGAAGGATCCCAGACGTGGCTGGATATGGAAACCGGAGCGGTCCATCAGGAACCCTTCTACGACGGGACGGTGTTTCATCGCGTCATCGAGGGGTTTATGATCCAAGGCGGCTCGCGCAACCAGCAGGGGACGGACGGTCCCGGCTACCGCTTCCCGGATGAAATTCCAAACGGGTGGTTGCACGACGGCGCAGGCGTGCTCTCCATGGCTAATTCCGGCTACGACACCAACGGAAGCCAGTTCTTTGTCACGGTCGGTCCCACTGCTTGGTTGGACGGCCGGCATACGGTTTTCGGCCAGGTGACCAGCGGTCTGGACGTAGTTACGGCGATTAACAGCGTAGCGGTTGATGGAGACGATAAGCCTATTGATGAGGTGATGATCTCGTCAATCGACATCCTGCGCGTCGGGGAGGACGCGGAGGCATTCGACATTTCGGACCGTCTGCCGGTCATTACGGAAGGACGGATAGAGCATATAGCGAAGGTCCTGGACGGGCTGCAAATGATATTCAACCCGGCCGCCTTTCATGGCTACTATATACGTTCATCTACTGATTTGGCAACTTGGTCCGCCACTCACCTTACCACCTATACAACTCATGCGCCGGCAGAGGAATGGATCGAGCTGGATGAGGCCGATTTGGAAGGAAGCGGTTTTTATGCCCTGACCAATTTGGCTTATCCAGGGAACGAGTATGCCTGGGAGTCACCCGACGGACATATCATCGAATTCGAATTTATTGAGCCGGACTACCTTCAAGGCACACGCGTTCGCTACGCCTTTGGTGACGACCACGGTGATGCTGTTCATGTCAACGACCAGCCCCTGGGCATCGTCGCCGATTACTACTATGAGATGTGGCCCTATCCTAACCGAGCGTTACTGCTGGTTGTCGGCACGCATGTCTATCGCATTGATTACCGTCTTTCTTTCACGACGACAAGCAGCGGTACCTTTAGTGGGGTCGTTCACTTCCCCCAAAACGAAGGCGGCCCGGAGTACCAAGCTTCGGGTGTCTTCGTCCTGGTCGATTAAGACCATACGTGCCGTAAGGCAGATTTCAGCCGCAACCGATGCTGTAGCCGCCCACGTCTTGTCCTGCCGTAGTCCGTGAAGCGGCGCTGGCGGATGGAGGCGTCTTGCCGGGCCCAGCGTGCCCGGCTACAAAATGCGCCTTTTTTCTATTAGCTTTCTACACAAGACTCTATAGATTCTTGCAAACCCCATGCAAGCGCCGGTTTTCAGTGTTCGGGTTTTCAGGCATGAGAGAACGGACGACGCTTACGTGGACGCTTAAGGTCGACGAACTGACCGTGCTGTCGTCCGCTGCCGGTCGCGGTGAGCCCGGCTGGGCACGACCGACGCGCCCATCTACGGAACAACCGCCGCGCCCGCACCGGCTGGCCCCACCGTGGCCAGCTACAGCAGACCAGACCAACGCTGAGACTCCTCCTACTTTCTGAACTCGCTGAACGGCCGTTTCCAAGTCGACCGGATCTCTATGTTCTCTCAGCGGAATGCACAACTGATCCCGAAACCTGAAATCTGTATACTCCCCTTGTGAAACAGGATTTCGCAAGGGGCTCTTTAATCAGTGGCCGGGACAGCACTGTATTTCAATAGTAGCCGGCGCTTCCTGGGCTAGCATTGTCGCACAAGCGGTAGCGCAAGCACCTTTTTCCCCAGACTCGCAAGCCGCCTTTGCCGCACAAGCCGTGGCGCAGTCACTTGTAGCAGCCCGTGCCCGCCACGCGCTGCGCACCGGGCAAGACGCGCCGTTTCGGGTCGCATAACCAACCGCCGCCAAGCCTACAACTGCAATCAATATAATGAGCTTCTTCATATTATGACTCCCTTCTCTATGTGCTGCGTCCCCAGCGCGTCATCCCGTTTGAGCCAAGGCCAAAGCCGCATAATTCATTACTCTTATTCATGGGTAGTGTTTACCCTGGGGCAGAATCTATCGCATAATGGATGGCACTGCAAGCCATAGAGTTACATTTATATTGACGGTCTGTTTAACTTTTTGTAATGGTTCCCCTTAGTTGCAAGGGGAGAATTACTGGAGGGTGTGATGAGCGTTAATGCGAGATTATGGACAGTGGTGTGTGTGGCGGGCATTGTTGGTTGGAGCGGTTTGATGAGGCCGACGGTGGCGGAGGAAGATGCCTCGCTCGAAAAGTTTCCCTGGCTGCTGACCGGCGGGGTCTTGCATGCTGAAGACTATACCGAGGGCATTGGGGATGTCGTCATACCGTTGCGGTTCAGCGATGGCGGATTATGGTTTATCAATCCCCGGTTCAGCCTCACGGATCGCAGCGCGGAAGAATACAATGTCGGACTCGGCTATCGGCACTTGATCCGGGATAACCAGGCACTGCTGGGCGGCAATATATTTTATGACCGGCGCGAGACGGCGGCCGGTGCCTCCTTTAATCAGGTCGGGTTGGGTGCTGAATACCTCAGCCACTGGTGGGATGCACGCGCCAACATCTATTTGCCGATCGACCGGGAGAAACTGGTTAACGAATTCTCGGTAACCGAAGAATCTATTTGGCGCCGTACACAAGCGGGGGCTGTGACAACGGAATGGTTGGCCCCCTATGGCCGACGCCACTCTATTTTGCAGGATGTGCTGGTGCTGCAGCAATTGCATACCACTACGACGACCACGGAGACCACCCGCTATTTCAAGGAGTACGAATTGGCGCTGCGGGGCTGGGACGCGGAGCTGGGTGCTCGACTGCCGCTGCCCATGCTGGACGAGTATGTCCGAATGAAAGCATTCGCCGGCTATTACCACTACTATGGGCGCCGCGGTTTGGATGATGTCAAAGGCTTCCGCGGCCGATTGGAAGCGCAGCTCCGGCCGGCACTTACGCTGGAGGCGGTCTATTATGAGGACGACGCCTTAACGGGCGGGGACTATGCCCTTGGAGCCTATGTGTCGGTGCCGTTCGATCTGGCTGCGCTGAGCCAGGGAGGCAATCCGTTTGCCGGCGCGTTGGATCGCTGGAACAGCGGTCGGCAGCCTGATAATGTACGCTATCGCTTGGTGGATATGGTAAAACGGGATCCCCAAATCCGCACCCTGCTCGCGGAACCGGAGGAGCAGGAAGAGCGGCGCACGGAGAGTATCCGCACCGTCACGCGCACCTCCGTCCGCGCGGCCAGGAATACGACCGAGGTGGCCTCTGACATTACGTTCGTGGATCAGGACCGTGGCGATGACGCCCATCCCGGCACCTTTGAGCAACCGAAAGCCACTGTTCAGGGCGGGGTCAACGATCCGCGCAGTATGGTCTTCGTGTTCGATACCGGCGGAGCCTATAACGAAGTGGTGACCATGACGCAAAACGTGATCCTGCGCGGCAGTGGGTGCCCGCTCGTAGGTCAAGGCGGGTTTGTGTTCGGTAGCGGCGTGCATCCGGTGATCGACGGGGGCGGTGTCGGGCCCACCATTGCCATGGCCGCCA
>SLLF01000349.1 GCA_007134175.1 Kiritimatiellia bacterium
CGCGGAAAGCGGGCCGGCAGGCGCGCGCGCCCAGCGCCTCGCATTCCGCCATGGCGATTTCATCAAACCCGGTGGCGATTTGAGCAAAGTAACGATGTTGTTGCTGATACTGGAACATGCGCGTTCTTCCTTGCGGTTCGCGCCACCCCGTATATCATGGCCGCGAACTCAAAGGGAGCCTGATCATGGACGAACTGCTCAAAATATTGAAGACCAATGCGCTGGAAAGCGCGGATAACATTGCCAAGATGCTCGATTGCTCGACGGAAGAGGTGCGGGAGCGTATTGCCGCATACGAGAAACAAGGCGTCATCCGCGGGTACCAGGCCATCGTCAACGAAGATGTCTTGAAGATGGACCGGGTAACAGCCGTCATCGAAGTGCGGGTGAGCCCCGAGCGGGAAGGCGGTTTCAACCGGATTGCCGAACGAATCAGCAAGTTCAATGAAGTCCAATCGCTCTATCTGATGTCCGGCGATTTCGACCTGCTCCTTTTTGTCGTCGGCCGGGATCTGAAGGAAGTCGCCTTTTTCGTCAGCGAAAAGCTCGCCACCATCGAGGGCGTGCACGGTACCGCCACCCATTTCATGCTGAAGACCTACAAGCATCACGGCGTATTTATGGAGTCCCCGGATGAGTACGAACGACTCAAAGTCACGCCCTGACGTCATTGCCCGGCAATTGACGGCGGTGCCGCGTTCCGGCATTCGTGATTTCTTCGAAATCGTCAGCACGATGCAGGACGTCATCAGTCTCGGCATTGGCGAACCGGATTTTGATGCGCCCTGGCACATCCGCGAGGCGTCGGTCTTTGCGCTGGAACGTGGTGCGACCAGTTATACCTCCAATCTGGGTCTGCTCTCGCTGCGCCAGGCCATTGCCCGTTATCTGGAGGAGACGATGGGGTTGGCGTACTGCCCGAAAAGCGAAATCCTCATTTCCGTCGGCGTCAGCGAGGCGCTTGACCTGGCGATCCGCGCCATCTGCAATCCGGGGGATGAAATCCTCTATCATGAGCCGTGTTACGTTTCCTACGGGCCCCTGATTCAATTCGCGCACGGGGTACCGGTGCCGGTCCCGACCACGATGGAGCATGAATTCCGTTTGACGCGCACTGCGCTGGAGGAGCGCGTCACGCCCCGCACCAAGGCGCTGCTCCTCAATTATCCCAACAATCCCACCGGCGCGGCGTTGACCTATGACGACGCCCGGATGCTGGCGGATTTTGTGCAGGCCCATGACTTGATTCTGATCACGGACGAGATTTATGCCGAGCTGACCTATGACCAGAAGCATGTCAGTGTCGCCGCGTTTCCCGGGATGCATGAGCGCACTATTTTCCTGCACGGCTTCTCGAAGGCGTGGGCCATGACCGGGTTCCGGATCGGCTACGCCTGTGCGCCGGCCGCGCTGACCGATGCCATGATGAAGATCCACCAGTACACCATGTTGTGTGCGCCGATTCTCAGCCAGGAGGCCGCGCGCGAAGCGTTGCGCCAGGCCGGGGAGGATGTCGAGTTGATGAAAACCGAGTACCGCAAACGCCGCAATTTCCTGTTGCGGTCGTTCGCCGACATTGGCCTCCCCTGCTTCACCCCGCGCGGCGCGTTCTACGCGTTTCCCTCCATTGCGAGCACCGGCCTGACCGCGCACGACTTTGCGTTCGGGCTGCTGGAACAGGAAAAGGTAGCCTGTGTACCCGGTACCGCTTTCGGCCCTTCGGGGGAAGGCTTTGTGCGGTGCGCCTACGCCACGTCGCTGGACGCGATCAAGGAAGCGGTAACCCGCATCGCCCGTTTCATTGGCCGGTGAGGGGCGTTATGTCGCGGTTGATCATACATGGGGGGCGGCCGTTAAGCGGCTCGTTCACGCCCACCGGCAACAAGAACGCCGCGTTACCGATGCTGGCGGCCTGTGTATTGACCGACCAGCCGGTGGTCTTGCGCAACGTACCCGACATTAAAGATGTGCAGGTCATGTGCGCGTTGCTCGCGGCCTTGGGGGTGACGGTGACCCGGCGCGGGCGGACCATAACAGTGGACGCGTCTGGACTACAGACCACCCGCTTGCCGTCCGATCTTTGCGGGCAGGTGCGGGGATCGATCCTGCTGGCGGGGCCGTTGACCGCCCGGCACGGGCAGGCGGAGCTGGCGCCGCCCGGCGGGGATGTGATCGGCCGGCGCCGGATCGACACCCATTTTGCCGGTTTACGGGAACTGGGGCTGGCCATCCATGCCGGTACCCGCACCTTCCGCCTGCGGCGCAAACGGTTGCGTGGTGCCCCCGTGTTGTTGGACGAGGCCAGCGTAACCGCCACCGAAAACCTCATGATGGCTGCGGTGCTGGCGCCCGGCCGTACGACGCTGTTCAATGCCGCCTGCGAACCGCATGTCCATGATCTCGGTCGGCTTTTGATCAAGATGGGGGCGCACATCGAGGGGTTGGGCACCAACCGGCTCCTCATTCGCGGCGTCAAGGGGCTGCGCGGCGCCACGCACCGCTTGCAGCCGGACCACGTCGAGCTCGGCAGCTTCGCCGCCGCGGCCATTGCCACCGGGGGACGCTTGCGGATCAACGTGGGCGGGATCGCGCCGGAGACGCTACAGGTCACCGGACGCCCGTTCACCAAACTGGGGGTCCGCTGGCAAGCCCGTCGCGGGATACTGACCGTCGGTCCGTCCGAGTTGGCGGTGTGCAGCGATCTGGGCCAGGCGATCCCGAAGATCGAGGATGGCCCATGGCCGGCGATCCCGTCCGACCTGATGAGCGTGGCGATTGTTTTGGCCACGCAGGCCAAAGGGACAATGCTCTTTTTCGAGAAGATGTTCGAGAGCCGCATGTATTTTGTCGACGCCCTGATTTCCATGGGTGCGCGTATCGTTCAATGCGATCCGCATCGGGTGGTGGTATCGGGACCCGGCATGCTGCGCGGAACCCACTTGGCCACGCCTGACATCCGGGCCGGCATGGCCTTGCTGGTGGCGGCTTGCTGCGCGCGCGGAAAAAGCGTGATAGAAAATGCAGAAATGATCGACAGAGGGTATGAAGCCATTGAAACAAGATTGCAATCACTCGGCGCTGATATCCAACGCGCCTGAGCAAGAGGAGTATTATGACTACCCCATCCGAACCATTAGTCCGACTGATCTATGCCAGCCGCATGCCCAAGGAGGTCGGCCCGAAGGAGTTGGCCGCTATTTTGCAGGTATCGCGTCAAAATAATGAAAAGCTGGGGCTGACCGGGGCGTTGTGTTATTCGCCCGACTACTTTTTGCAATGCCTCGAAGGGGAGCGGGCAGCCGTAAACGAGGTCTACGGGCGCATCGTACAGGATGAGCGCAATGCAAACGTGACGTTGTTGAGCTACCAAGTGATTACCGAGCGACTTTTCGGCCGCTGGTTAATGGCGTACATTCGCTTTGATGAAGTGGACCGGGCGATCCTCCACAAGCACGGGGTCGGAAATGATTTTGACCCCTTCGGTATGTCGCCGGCGCAATGCGAGGGACTGCTTCACGACACGGCGCGCGAGCGCGCCGCTTTTTTGAGCAGCGTATCGCACGGCGGGGCCTAGACATAATCGTTCACCGTTCTCCTCGCCGTAGTCGAATACCGGTTTTTCACGCGGTTCACTTTATTGACTCGTGTATGACATTCGTGTATACATGATACATGAAAACGATATTTGGATCGGGGCCACTGCGATCGCCGCTCAATGCCCGCTAATAACCCGTAATCCACGGCACTTCCACCACATGAGCGACATGGAAGTAGATGTTTTGATC
>SLLF01000379.1 GCA_007134175.1 Kiritimatiellia bacterium
CCCGGCTGCGCCTGTAGTTTCGGTATATGATGTAATTTGGTGTTGGCTCCTGCGCCAATCACCCCCACCCGAATGATTTCACTTTTCATCTATGGCTCCTTTCAATAAATCAGGCACCGCCTTTATGTGTACGGCCCGCTTGCGCCTTACGCAACATTTCCCGCGCATGTGATAGTGTCAGCTCAGTCAAATCACGTCCACCCAGCATGCGCGCCAACTCTTCTTCCCGGGCCGCTTCATCGAGGGCCACCACCGTGGTGTGGGTGCGCTGGTCCGTCACTTCCTTGCGCACGGCGTACTGGGCATGCCCGTGCATCGCGACCTGTGGCAGATGGGTGATACAGAGAATTTGATGGTGGGCGGCCACCGCGGCCAGTTTGCGCCCGACCGCCTCGCCGGTTTCGCCGCCGATGTTGGCGTCGATTTCGTCGAACACGAGGATGGGAATTTGGTCGTGACGGGCCAGCACGGCTTTGGTCGCCAGCATCACGCGTGAGATTTCGCCGCTGGACGCGATCTGTCGCAACGGCCGCACGCCTTCCCCTGGATTGGGCTCAAAGGCAAATTCAACCTCATCCAATCCACACGCGTTTGGAGCCCCACTGACCACCACCACTTCGAATCGGCCACGGGTAAAACCCAGCGCTTCCAGCTCACCGGTGATCGCTGCCGCCAAACGCTTCGCCGCCGCTTGTCGTTCGCCGCTCAATCGCTGGCCTTTTTCAAGTAGTACCCGGTCCGCCGCTCGTCGCTCCTGCTCCAATGCCGCCAGCCGCTCGTCACGGGCCTCCCACTCGCCCAGCCGCTCACGCGCCGCAGCGAGTTGCGCCAGCACATCGGATATCTGTGGTCCGTATTTGCGCTTCAACCGCTGGTAGGTAGCCAATCGCTCGTCGAGCCACGCCAAACGCGCCGGATCCGCCTCAATCCGCTCCATGCGGGCGGCCAAGGCCGTGGCCACCTCCCGCACCAACCGGGAGGCCTCGTCGATATCCGCCCGCCACGATTCCGCTTCCGGAACCCACTTGGCCAATTGCTCCAACGCCCGCAAAACAGTGGCCAGTATGTCGGCCGCTGACGCCTCATCCTCGGTTAATCCAGCGGCGGCGACGCCCGCCTGCTCCAGAATCTGCTGGGCATTTCCCAGTAGCGCGTGGGCTTCGCCGATCTCGGCCTCTTCCGACTCGGACACGTTGGCGTCTTCCAGTTCATTAATCTTGTAGCGCAGAAGCTCGAGCTGTTCGGCCACCTGCCCCTCATCCGTCGTCTGCCATTCCGCTTGCCGCTGCTCGATATCCCGCACAACGGCATATTGCTGCTCATAAGCGTCGCGCGCCTTGAAGCAATGGCCGAACGCATCAAGAATATCGCGTTGGATGGCGTTGTGGAGCAGCGATTGGTGATCGTGCGGACCGTGCATGTCCACCAGACCGGTCCCGATCTGCTGCAAGGCGTTCACCGTCACCGGCTGGTCGTTGACCCACGCCTGGCTGGCGCCGTTTTGACGGACCAGTCTCCGTACGATCAACTGGCCATCGTCCACGTTCTCCAGTCCCAACGACTCCAATACCGCTTGTACGGGATCGGGGTCGCTTAGCACAAACAACGCCTCAGCCGACGCTTGGTCACAGCCGCTGCGGATCAGGGACTTATCGGCGCGCCCGCCCAATAAGAGGCCGAGCGCGCCGATCAGGATCGATTTACCCGCACCGGTTTCCCCGCTGACGATATTCAGGCCGGGTCCGAATGCGACGCGGATATCCTCCACCAACGCCAGGTTCTTGACACGCAGGGAGGTTAACATAAGCGCTCAGGTTAGAAGTCGAACTGCGCCCGCATCTGCAAAATATCCGCGCGGCCAGAATCCTTGAGGTCAGCCCGGATATAATTGGCCATCAGGCGCATATTCGGGTTCAGGTACCAGTTGAGGCCCACCGTCGCGTTGCGCAGGTGGCCGCCCTCGATAGGGTCATCGTTTAGATCCAGCTCCGAATAGCGCAGGCCCACCTCCCACGCGCCCCAGCCGGAACCGTCCGCTCGGAAGTTGTTCCGGGGGGTGGTGCGTCCGAATACCCCGGTGGCGCGATTATAGGTGCGGTGTTCCCCGGTCAGGAAATAACTGGCATACACGTAAAAGCCTTCGAGCCGGGCACTGCCGTCATGGGGGAACTCCTCCGCCTCGCGCAGGTTCACCCGCGCCGTGTGCCACTCCGCCTGGAGAGAGGCCGGCCCGTGCGTCGCCGCCCACTCCAACCCCACCAGATCCACTCGATCAGACGGAATGTCCCCGGTCGAAATCATCACGGGCGCAATGGACGATTCCGGTCGCGCACTCACCCGGTACTCGTTGCCGTCCGGCTTGCGTCGGATCATCGCGGCCCCGAGATGCATCCACGTTCGTCCATCATTCGTGAATACCGGTGCCGCGGTCACCCGGGCGGAAAGGTTGTGGTGGCTGTTGGTACCCGATGTACCCAGCGCATTGGTGCGTTTGGCCGCGCCGACCGCCCAGGTCGCGCGGTTATCCAGGACCGCGTTGTGGATGCCGATGCCGTTGGACCAGTATTCGTTGAACGCCGCCGTCACACCGCGCTCCATGAAGGCATGGAAATTGTTGCCTGACAACTGCTCGAAGGAATAGTATTCCAACAAGCGACCCACGCGGACCGTGCCGAGCCATGGGATGTTCCGCACACCGACAAACGTGGTCAGGAACTTGGCGTCGCCGCCGGCAAATTCATACTCCACATTGAAGATAGCGTTGTCATGCAGCGTGCCCCCGAAGTACAATCGACCGCGCCGGAAGCGGGTTCCGCTGTCGAAATTACCCACGTCCTCGGTCACGCGCGAATCCGCATCGAATCCGGCGAAGTCATGCTGTACCCGGCCGCCTAGCCTGATTTGCACGGATCCATCCGCGCTGTTCAAGCGCATACCGTTCTGCCATGACGCGTGTAGCGGCACACCGCTACCGGTAGCCTCCAATTCTTGCACACGTAGTTCCAACGCCGTCATGCGTTCCGCTACATCTCCACGCACCATGCCAGCTACGGCCAACACCGCCACACATACACACCAAAACTTACTGTAACCCGACATCAACCGCTCCTTCTCTCTGAATTGAACCCACCCAGCCTTCCGAGTTGACACCATACACCCCGCCGACCCGGACATTGGCCACAGGGTAACGATCCCGATTGAACAACGCAATCCCAAACCCCCTAATCCTTCAGGAAGGCAATCCCAATCCTTAGCGAACACGGAAAATCGACACCATCGAGGGAAGACGCCGGACACTGAGGTCCGGCCCACAAATGGCCTGGTTGTAGGCCGGGGCGCTGTCCCCGGCGATTCTTCACTGAGGATTGTGGTCGCCAAGAACCCCATGATCGGTCTTGACGGCCTCGAGGCACCAGTCTATAGTGCCGTCCAGTCAACATCGGGGGCGTTTAGCTCAGCGGAAGAGCGCTACCTTCACACGGTAGATGTCACAGGTTCAAATCCTGTAACGCCCACCACCTCGGAAACCCTGTAAATAAAGTCTCAAACGCCTTATTTTAGCTGCTTTTCAGGGTTCCCTTTGGTGCTACGCCGTTCATCAATAATCGCGGATAATGGCGCATTTAAGCAGGTTGTTTGTCAGCAAATTGTCAGCAACCCAACGGCATGCCTACGGGTACTCCCCCGGACGATTACGAAGCTCGGACGTAACCCCTGACTTTAGTGATTATCAAAATCATTGAATTCCGCCCGCGTCTCAA
>SLLF01000123.1 GCA_007134175.1 Kiritimatiellia bacterium
ACCAAATCCTCCTGCGAAAGATCCCAGTTGACCGCGCAGTCCCAGTACACGCGGTCCCGGTCATGGGTCGCAAAGGGCACGGCGAGTCGCAGCCCGTCGGCAGTGGGGTGTACCAGCGGCGACTCGTCCCGGGCCAGCCAGGTTTGTTGGGCGTGCGCAGGCGAGTCGAATTGGAAGGTCTCCTGTACACCGTCGGTGGCGGCGGTTGCAGTCAACGCGCAGGCGACCCATAGCCACGGGGCGGACCACCAACGGGAAGGGACGGATTCACGTGGACGGGTTATGCTTGCCTGCGGAAAGAGGGGTATATTCATAAGTCAATGTCGCTCTGTGAAATGGTGTGGTGGCCGTCACAAAAAGGGATTGGTCCCACTGACGTTCGTAATCGTAGTCGTAATCGTAATCGTAATCGATCATTTTTCCGGCTACGTGTCCCGAGCCTTGCGCTGTGTAGCCGCCGCCGTGAGGCGGTGGGGTGCTGTTCCCATCGGCTGGCAATCACGGGTGCGCTGGCGCAGTAGGTGCCGCATCGCCCGGCTGACGTCCCGGCGCATGGCCTCATCCGGCGGCAGCGGTTCCGCGTCCGGTGGCGGTAACCAGGCGCTGCGCCACTTGGACCACCACCCGAGGCGTTTGCGGCGCAGCTGTTGGAGTTCGCGGCGAATGCGGTAGCAGTAGAGCGGAGGCTGGCGTCGGGACGCGACGCGGATCACCTCTGCATAGACACGGGCCGCTAGACGGTATCGGCCACGTTGCAGATGGCACCGTCCAGCATAATAGAGGGCGAGTAGGTTCACCGGGGACCACCGCAAGTAGTGCTCAAACCGGACTCGGGCCGCGTCAAAATGGCCGTTGTAAAATAGGTTCTTCGCCTCGCGCAGCCACATGAAGCGCTCGGTTCGTTCCAGGTCCAGCAGCAACGTTTGCAGGGTTGTACCGCGCGGAATGGTGTTGCCGACAATCATCTCCTCCAGGATGTCGTCGGCCCGGGTATCCAGGACAGGCGGTTCCTCTTCTGGGGTGGCGCGCGCTTGGTTTTGGGCTGGCGAGTCCCAGTTCAATGGTTGGCGGCACCGGTCATAAGCTGCGCGGGCTACCGGGTCGGAGACGACGTTAAAAGCCTCCACCAAACGCTTGAACTGCTCGCTCTTAAGGGGCTGGCCAGGATGGTGGTCCGGGTGGCATTCTTTCGCCCGGCGATAATAGGCCTGGCGCAACACCGTGAATCCGCTTTGCGGGGAGACGCCCAGAATGGCATAGTAGTCATCCATGGGCTCCAGAGCCTCCTCCTTCAGAAGTTTTCACAAAAAGGGCACTTCAACTGGCGCGCGTTGCAAACGGTCTGCAACCGGTCTTGGATCTCAGACGTCAAGTCCAGGAATTTGACCCAAATGCGGAACATATCGCTGCCGTTGTCGGGTGCGCAACACTGGGCAATGTAACCCACACACTTGACCGGCTCGGAGTGATCATCGGCGGTGCCGGGAACCGCCAGGGTGAGCTCAATCAGGCTGCACTCAGCTATAGGGTGAGAAGCGTAGAACTGGACGCCCAGCGGGCATAGGCGAAACGTACTCGGTTGAGGTTGCCCCGCCTCGTCGTCATAGTAAATCATAACATCATTATCTTCGACATCCATATAGCCGCCTGCTCTGTTTCTGATGGTTATGTGCAGTTTATCCCCATATCCACAAATGTCAATGTGGGCATTTCGCTTGATTGGTGGTGCTGACTGGGTTAACCATGGGATAGATTCGAGCTGCAGTCTGGAGTGTACACATGAAAAAAACAGCAATAGGTTGCGGGGTTGTGGCGGTATTGGTGCTGCTGGCGATGGGGTTAGGTCATCCAGGATTCAACCTCGAAATGCTGGCGTCTGATCCCGCCCGCCTGTTGGAGGCTTTAGAGGAGGCGGACGCCCCGGACATGGAGACCCTGCAGCATAACCGTGCGCTGCTGGAGGAAGTCGGGGACGAATTGGACGAATGGCTGCCGCTGGCTTTCTTCGGCTTGTAGGTAATGACGTTGCGTAACACCATCCCAGCGTCCGGTGACGGGCCGGGCCAAGACCCCCCTGATCTGGTTGACGACCTTCAGCACCAGTTTATGGATCTGCTGAACCGCACGCAGGCCGCTTTTATGGCCAGTGGGGGGACGGGTGCCGTCGATCCCTCCGGGGGGGACAACCCTTCCGCCGCTGATCCCGCAGGGGATGCAGGCGATTCCGTACTACAGCGCATCAAGGATTTCAACTTGAAGCCACGCGAGGTCCGTGACCATTTGGACCGCTTCGTGGTCCAACAGGAAGAGGCCAAGAAGGTCCTGGCCGTCACGGTCTGCGATCATTACAACCATGTCCGACGCTGCTTGGAACACCCGGAGACCTTGGAACGGGAATATGCCAAGCCCAATATTATTCTGCTGGGGCCGACCGGCGTCGGCAAAACGTATCTTATGCGGTGTATCGCCCGGTTGATCGGTGTACCCTTTGTGAAGGCCGACGCTACAAAATTCTCGGAGACCGGCTACGTGGGCAACGATGTGGAGGATATCGTTCGCGACCTGGTGCGGGCGGCTGATGGTTCACTCGACTTGGCACGCTTCGGAATCATTTACATCGACGAAATAGACAAGATTGCCGGTCATCCCGCAGGAGGAAGCGGAAGGGACGTGTCCGGGCGTGGCGTGCAAATCAACCTGCTCAAGCTGATGGAGGAGACCGAGGTCAACCTGCACAGTCAAACCGATCTGATCGGCCAGATGCAAGCCATCATGGAGATGCAGCGCAGCGGCGGCCGGTCGCAGGCGCGTACTATTAACACCCGTCACATGCTTTTTATTGTCAGCGGGGCTTTTGACAAGTTGACGGAGATTGTGCGGACGCGGTTGGACCGCTCCCGGATAGGGTTTACCCACGAGACGGGGGAGGGCGCGGCCGGATCCGAGGCGCACTATTTGCAGCGGGTCAGCACGGCCGACTTCATCCAGTTCGGTTTCGAGCCGGAGTTCATCGGTCGTTTGCCCGTGCGCGTGGTGTGCGATCCGCTGACGGCCGGGGATCTGGAGCAGATTCTGGTGAAGTCGGAGGGTAGTGTGCTGCTGCAGTTCCGCGAAGCGTTGGAGGGTTATGGCATCAAGCTGAACACTACTACTGATGCGATCCAAGCCGTGGCCCGACTGGCCGCAACAGAGCAGACCGGTGCGCGCGGGCTGACGACGGTGCTGGAGCGGATTTTGCGCGATTTCAAATACGAATTACCCTCCACGGCGATCAAGCAGGTCGATCTGAACGGCGCGCTGGTGGCTGATCCTGCCCGGGCGTTGCACGACCTATTGGAGCGCAATCGCGGTTCGCAGCAGGACTGGTGGCGGGAGGAGGTGCAGCAGTTCGCGGATCGTTTCCGGGCGGTGCACGGGCTGGAACTGGTCTTTGAGGATGCGGCGGTGACCGCCTTGATCGACCGGCTCGAAGTTACGGGCCGGACGATGCGCTCCGTTTGTGAAGAGGTCTTTCGGGATTTTGAATACGGTTTGAACTTGGTGCGTCGAAACACCGGTCAGTCCACTTTCACCATAACCGCCGCTGTCGTGGGCGAGCCGGATCGCGAATTGTCGCGATGGGTAGTGGAGAGCCATACAGCCAGAAAGGAATAGTAGTCATGCGAATTGTCAGCGATGGGTACCCTTTGATTTTTGGTAGCGTGGCCTTGTCCGTGGTTTTCGCCGGTACGGGGTGGGCGCTGGGCTCTACGTGGAC
>SLLF01000363.1 GCA_007134175.1 Kiritimatiellia bacterium
AAAACGTGGTCCCGCCGGTCAATGATCGCACCGGAGTTTGTCGGTCACACCTTCGCCATTCATAACGGCAAGAATTTCATTTCCGTATTCGTTACGGAAAATATGGTGGGTCATCGGCTGGGTGAGTTTTCCCCTACCCGTACATTCCGGCGACATGGTTCGGCAACGGACAAGACGGTTTCATTGAAGTAGGGCGGCGCAGTGGGCCGCATTTAAAAAAAATCGATTTGGTAAAAAACAGTATTGGCAGGAGACGGGTTGCAGCGTAGTATCTGCGCCTCACTTGTTCCGGTACCGCTCGCGGTACCGCGCCGGGTGCCCCGTCGGGGGAAGCGGTTAGGTACAAAGCCCATCTCTACTGTCGGATGGTGCCGAGCCGACAGGCTGGGTGGCCAGGTTGGGAAGTGTGTGCATTATGGATGTTACAGCGAAAACTAGATTTGTGAGAATTTCGCCGACAAAGGTCCGCGATCTTACGCGGGTCCTCCAGGGGAAGACCGTGGATCAGGCGTTGCGGATTACTGCGTTCACCAAGCGGAAAGCGGCCGTGCTGGTCGGCAAAACGTTGCACTCGGCGATTGCCAATGCCGAGCACAACGCGGATCTCTCCGCTGAAGATTTGTATGTTAAGGAAGCCGTTGTAGACGGCGGGCCGTTGATCAAGCGCTATCAGCCGGCGGCGCGGGGCATGGCCAAGCCTATTCAGAAGAAAACCAGTCACATCCGCATCACACTCACCGATGTGCAGCCGGCGCGGGCGTCGAAACGGACGGCGTAAGGAAGGAGAAACGCTTTGGGTCAGAAAGTAAATCCTATTGGTTTGCGGGTTAGCGTCACCAAAAATTGGCGTTCGCGCTGGTTTGCGGGCAAGCGAGAATTCGGTGCGTTGCTGCGGGAGGATCAAGTCATCCGCGACATGATCAAGCAACAACTGAAAGATGGCGCCATCGCCGATGTATTTATTGAGCGCTACGCCAACCGAGCTCGGGTAACGCTGTTCACGGCCCGGCCCGGCATCGTCATCGGTCGCAAAGGGGCGGATTTGGAGCGGTTGCGCGAACAGATAGCCAAGCGAACCAAGCGCGAGATTTACATCGAGATCAAGGAAGTAAAAAACGCCGACACCAACGCGCAGTTGGTGGCAGAGGGGATTGCCAGTCAGTTGGAGCGGCGGGTTTCGTTCCGGAGGGCGATGAAAAGGGCCATGCAGGTGGCGCTGGAACTGGGTGCGGAGGGGATCAAAGTTGCGGTTGCCGGTCGCCTCGGGGGGGCGGAGCTCGCCCGGCGAGAGGAGTACAAGGAAGGCAAGGTGCCGCTGCACACGCTGCGCGCCAATGTTGAATACGGATTCGCCGAGGCCCGGACCGTTGCGGGTGCCATCGGGGTTAAGGTATGGATTTGTCGACCGTTGGAAGAAACGGTCTGATTGTTGTGAGGGATTAGGTTATGCCGTTGATGCCAAAAAGAGTGAAGCACCGGAAGGTGCAGCGCGGAAGCCGCAAAGGGACGGCCTCGCGCGGGAACGCCATGGCGTTCGGCGATTATGGTTTGCAGTCGCTTGGCCGGGCCTGGATAACGAACATCCAAATTGAGGCCTGCCGTGTGGCGATCAACCGCTGCATGAAGCGTAAAGGAAAGTTGTGGATCCGGGTATTCCCCGACAAGCCGTATACGAAAAAACCGTTGGAGGTTCGTATGGGTAAAGGCAAGGGGGCAGTGGAAGGATGGGTCGCGGTGGTGCGCCCGGGCCGGATGATGTTTGAATTGGGCGGGGTGCCGGAACCTGTGGCCCGTGAGGCGATGAAGCTGGCGGCAGCCAAGTTGCCGATCCGGACGCGCTTTGTGCAACGCCACGGGCATTGAGGACAGGGATTGTTATGAAAGTAGAAGCCATGCGAGATTTGACGTCAGAGGAGCTTCGTCACCAGTACGAGGACACGGCGCAGGAATTGTTCAATCTGCGGGTGCAGCAGGCCGGTGGACAGCTGGAGAAACCCTCGCGCATTCGAGCATTGCGCCGTGAAGTGGCACGGTTGCGGACGGTTGAAAACGAGCGGAAGAAAGCAGGTGTCAAGTGATGGCAACGCCGGATGAAAAAGCGAGGCGCGTATTGCGCAAGCAGCGGGTGGGTACGGTGGTCAGCGCCCGGATGGATAAGACGATCATCGTCCGGGTGGAACGTCGTGTACGGCATGCCTTGTACGGGAAGGAAATGCTTAAGACGAAACGCTTTCATGTGCATGACGACCGGAATGAGGCTAAGGAAGGTGATCAAGTGCGGATTATGGAAACGCGCCCGCTCAGCAAGATGAAGCATTGGCGCTTGATCGAGGTGATCCGGCAGGCCGAGGTCTAGAACGCGCGGAGATTGGTGGACGACGTATGATTCAAATGCAAACCAAATTGGATGTGGCCGACAATACCGGCGCCCAGTCCCTGCAGTGCATTCGCGTGCTGGGACAGCGTAAGCGGTATGCGCGGATTGGGGACGTGATCAAAGTGGCGGTCAAGGAGGCTCAACCGCGAGGAATGGTTAAGAAAGGGGAAGTGCACAAGGCGTTGATCGTGCGCACGGCCGATGCCATTCGACGCAGTGACGGCAGCATCCTGCGGTTCGACCATAATGCGGCGGTAATTGTGGATGACCAAATGAACCCGCGCGGCAGTCGTATATTCGGGCCGGTCGCTCGCGAACTGCGCGATAAAAACTACATGAAGATTGTATCATTGGCGCCCGAGGTGATTTGATGAGGAAGTTTAAAAGCAAACAGTCCGGAGGCAGCGCGAAATTGCGTATAAAAAAAGGCGACTTGGTGATTGCGTTGACTGGCGAGGATGCTGGTCGGCATAAACCGGGGAAGGTGCTGCAGGTGCTGCCCAGGCAGCAGCGGGCGATTGTGGAAGGGTTCAATTACGTCACGAAGCATTTAAGAAAAACGCAGGATAATCCGGAAGGCGGGGTGGTGAAGCGTGAAGGACCCATTCACCTGTCGAATTTAATGAAAGTGGATGATGCGGGCAAGCCCGCTAGTAGGGACCCGTAAGCGGCGGTCTACCGGTCGAGGATTTAATTATGACGGCGACAATGAAGGAAAAATATGAGCGCACGGTCGTGCCGGCGTTGCAGGAGGCCCATCGATACGGGAATCCGATGCAGGTGCCGCGGATCACGAAGGTAGTGGTCAACATGAGCGTGAACACCCGCGTTGACAAGGATGCCTTGAAGACGGTGGGTGAGGATTTGGCGCGTATTACGGGCCAGCGCCCGGTGATTACCAAGGCGCGCAAGAGTATCTCCAATTTCGCCTTACGCGAAGGGATGGAGATTGGCGCGAAGGTGACCTTGCGGGGGGCGCGTATGTTTGAGTTTCTTGACCGCCTGATTAACGTGGCCCTGCCGCGTATCCGTGACTTTCGCGGTATTTCAGGCAAAGCCTTTGACGGTCGCGGGAACTACACGCTGGGTTTGCGCGAGCAGGGGATTTTCCCCGAGATCAATCCTGACAATGTCAAGAAGACACAGGGGATGGATATAACGATTGTAACGACGGCCGAAACGGATGAAGAAGCCCGAGACTTGTTGAAACACTTGGGGATGCCGTTCGCCGCGTAAAGCAGCAGTAGGAAAGGAAACGACCTTGGCAAAAACGTCACTGATTGTTAAAGCAAACCGTCCGCCGAAATTCAGCGCGCGCCAGTATCATCGTTGTACGCGGTGCGGGCGCGCCCGTGGCTACATCCGAAAATTCCAG
>SLLF01000185.1 GCA_007134175.1 Kiritimatiellia bacterium
CCGGTGCCGCCCCGCACTGGGCACAGGCGCGCGGGTATACGGCGTCCAGGAGCCGGTCGCCCCATGTCCGCGCACGCGTCCGCAGACGTGGCCAGGTCATGAAGTCAATCCGGTTCCTGTCCATGTTTGCGCCCTTCCTCCGGCGCTAGCGATGCCGGCCGCGTATAGATCCATACCCATACCGCCACGAGCATGACCGTGGCCAGGCCCGACCGGCCAATATGGGAGGATGATCCCCACCACCATGTCATCGCTTCGGGGTTGCGATCCATCAGCAATCGCCCCATACGCAGGCACCATACCCAGCCCGCATGCACGCCAATGACGGTCCAGCAATGCCCTTCACGCTGATACCAGGTGCAAAGCACCATCCCGATCAGAAAGAGGTTTAAGGACAACGGCCAGTAAAACTCCGGTTCGCGCGCGGTATTTACCAAGTGCGGCAGGATCCGGAAACCGGACCAGGCATCCACCGTGACCGCTTCTTCAGGAAATCGTGGACTGATAAAATGGACGAACGAGAAGAACAAGCTGGTCCACAGCGCAGCCCAGAACCACGGCATTAACCGACGGCTCATGCCAAACAGGGCCCCGCGGAAAAAGATCTCTTCGATAAACCCGATCAACACCGCACCCACCGCGTACGTGATCAGACGCGGCACCCACCGGGTCCACACCGGCGGTGCCCACTCCATGCCCCCCCCGACAAGAGCCCACAACAGCAGTGCCCCCAGTGTCACGACTCCCCAGATGCTTCCCCGGACTAAGGCCTTGCGCCAGTGGGCCATACGGGGCAGGCCCAGTGCGCTCCACGTCAGATGATGTACGCGCCGGACAGCGATTACGCTGAACACAATGAGATAAACCAGAAAGGCCCGCGTCACCACCCGTCCAAATTCCAACTCTTGCAGATGACGGGAGGCCGTCAGATAGCGGGCCAGCCAGCTAAACAGATGATAGAGCGGCGGGGCCGTGAGACAGGCACACAGAACCGTTCCTAACAAGACGGCACCGATGCCCATCAGCAGACGCTGAGCCTGGTGGTGCGAGAAGGTTTCCAGATCGTTCATACATCATTCTCTTTCTAACGCAGATCACATCCCCAACCAATGATTGCAGCCGCCCGCAGTGGAGTCGGCTGCCGGGCCCACCGTGCCCGGCTACAGCATGCACGCTTTTCGTATCATCTTTTTCAACAAGACTCTAACGCCCAAGCACGGCCGTGCGCATCATGCACCACGCTCAAGCGGAGCGTGTCGCCGCCAACAAATTTAGTTACTCCCCCCTTAATTGGGGTCGACCGTCCACCACCGTAACCGCCGACCACGCCTCCGTCCAGTGCCGTAGCCGGCAGGCCGGTGCGCGTGATAACCCGCAATCGGTTTTCGCCCGCCACGGCTTGGTAGACAATAACCGTGTAGGCGCCATCTGCCGTGCGGTAAATCGCCAGCGGACGCGCATAGCCCCCAGCGGTTTCCGCCGCCTGCCAGCCAACCCCCTCGGCACCTATCCGGCCGAGATAAGCGGAGGTGGATTCCTCCAACTGCGGGCGGATAGCGTCAGGCCAATGCGCATCCACGCGCGCTGTCTCCTCGTCGCGGTAGGTATAGCGCGGATCGGCCGGATGACACAAGGGCGGTCCGCAACAGCGACGGAACGGACCGAGTGGTCCCCTACCCCGTACCGCAGCAAACAAGGCGTGCTGCCGCTCCAGGGTCGCACCGGTCAACCGCCGGACCAGCCAACTCGCGGGCGGGTGCGCCGGATGGGGGCAACGGGCATTCCAACCACAACAAACCCGCAGCGCGGCGGCCCGCAAACCCGTCCGCCACTCCTCTTCCCAGGCAGGGGTGTGGAAGCGACTAAACGGCACCCAATACAGCTCGCGGTCTTCCGCTCCCTGCAGCAGGAGCACATAGACCGGCCCCCAACACGCCGCCGCTGGCCGGAGCAGGCGGATTTCCCCCACTTGTGGCGCGGCGACCGAATACCGCTCACGGGTGCCGCTCGTCCGCCGTGGTGCGGCGGATTCGGCTGCGTCTCCCGCCGCGCCCCCCAACGCGCAGTCCAGTTCCCATTCCGCCCACCATGTCGCCAGTTGTCGGCGCGCGACTTGGCGGTCACCTTTGCTGGTGACACGATGCTTAGGCATGTTGACGTGCTCCTGTCATAGGCGTTATCCCTTTGCTATTAAGGAAGCGAGTTAGTCCCTTTTCCGCACGTAATTTCAAAAAAATGAGCGGCACGGCAACATCCAGGCTGATACGGGCTATTTCCAGCCAAAACGCCGGTCCTTCGCGGGGATAACAAGTACGCACGTGGGCACAGAAACGCTCCAGTTCAGCCCGGTGCCGACTCGCCAAATAACTTCTGCGGCACCCGGCCCATTCGCAAAGCGCGGGATCTGATAGCAACCAGCCCTGAGCGCGCGCCCAAACGCCGATCTGCGCACGGCGATCCGCCTCGTGCACCCACCAGGCCGCCAGACATTCCGCGCGATCCCGCAGGTCGCGGGATGCCACGGTTCGGAACGTATCCGACTCGTCGGGAAGCAGCTCCAGCAAGGTGACCGCCTGGCAGCCCGTCTCCGTTGGCCGCAGCCGTTCGGGATCGGCCACGAACGGTGCCGTGTATTCCCGGCGCGCCTGTTCCCGCACGACGTCGCGCATCAACAAGGAGGCACCGGATTCGATGGCTTGCAGCCATGTGGCCGGATCACCATGGGCGGGAGCGCGCGCAAACAACCACTCCTTGTACCGCTTACCGGATCGACCGGACCCGGTTTGGGCATACGATTCCAGCAGGTGCCAGGCGTGGGGCCGGTCCGCGTGCCGGTACGCATCCAAGGGATGGCCCTGCTGTGCGCTGACCTTTTGCCAATAATGCAGAAAACGCTGGTCGCCGAACCGCCGTAGCCAGCCCGCCGCTTTTGGGGAGCAAAGATCGAGCGCACAGCGCAATTTCCACTCCCGCCACGCGGCCTGCCGGTCCGCCGTATCGTCCGCCTCAATTGCAGTTGGCGGATGGGGACTCATCGCTCCAGTAAGGGGCGCAGGTGGGTCTGCAATTCCTGTTTCAGGTCGCGCTGTGTATAACGCGCCATGCGGTTCCGCTGGCCCTGTAGTACCGCCGTGCGAAACGGTCCCGGCCGGGCCAGGCGCCCGGCCATTTCCGCCACGGCATCGCAGCGTTTATGGTGGAACAGCACGCCGGCTCCATCCATGGTATCCGGCACAGCAGCCGCCGCGTACGCCAGGACCGGCACATCCAAGGCCATGCTTTCAATCAGGGGAATACCAAAACCCTCGTGTTCGCTCATGCAAAGAAAGACCCCCGCCGACCGGTAAGCGGCGTTGAGCCAGGTCTGCGGGATGGAACCGGGGAACTCCACATCGCGCAGTTCCCAGTCGCGTTTCAGTGTCAGTTGGTAGGCGTGGTAGGATTCCAGTCCATTGTAGGAACCGGCACAAATCAAGCGGCTGTCCGGTTCGACATAGCGCTGAAAATAGTAGAATGTCCGCAACACATCCTCGATGCGCTTGTTTGGGGCAACTCGACCGACGAACAGTACGTTGGTCTTGCCGTCCTGCCACTTTTTCAGCAGGCGTCGATCAGGCGCCTGTTGTAGTTTGGCTAAATCCAGTACCAGCGGCAGCACGGAGACCTGCGGTGCCCCCATCGATTCCAGCTCGGCCGCGTTATAGCGGCTGTCCGCCAGATAACAATCGGCACCGGTAGCCAGGCGA
>SLLF01000061.1 GCA_007134175.1 Kiritimatiellia bacterium
CAACGTGCCCGGTGCCCTCGCGCGAGCGCGGTCAATCCTTGACGGGTATCCGCGACGACCAGCAACGGGAGCGGCGGTTCGGGCCAACGATCAAGCTGCGCGGCCTCCACCAAGGCGGCACCCGCGCCTTGCGCCGCGGCTTCAGCCACAAAATCGTGGCCATCAAATCGTTCGCCTTGCAGGGCAATGTAGAGTTGCCCCGGGTGAACGTGACGGCTGTCGCTCGTGATGCCGTGCAGGGCGGCGGGCCGATCGCCTGGCCAGTGTCCCTCGCACCATTGCGCCAACGCAAGCGGATCGAAACCAACATTCACGACGCGCCCTCTTGCAAGACGACACGCGCTACGGCCACGTCGTCGAAAGGAACCATGGTATGTCCGAATTCCTGGTACTTCTCGTGCCCTTTGCCGGCAATCACCACCGTGTCGCCCGGGGCGGCGGCCTGGATCGCGGCGCGGATAGCCGCCGCCCGGTCCAGTTCCACCGTGTAGTGGGTGGCGGTACCGAAGCCGGCTACAATCTCGTCGGCAATCGTCTGCGGATTTTCCGAGCGCGGGTTGTCGGAGGTTATGAACACGTGGTGGGCGTGGTGAGCCGCCACCGCCCCCATCGGTCCGCGCTTGCTGCGGTCGCGGTCGCCGCCGCAGCCGAATACCAACCAGAGGCGACCCGGGGTTATCTCCCGCAACATCGTGCAGACATTCTGCAACGCGTCGTCGGTATGGGCATAATCGACAAACACCCGGACACCATGTCCCGGCAACACGGCCTCGAGTCGGCCCGGCACACCGGGCATATGCTCCAACGCCGCGACCATCCCCGCCAGCGGCAAGCCTTGGGCACCGCCGACCGCGATGGCGGCCAGGGCATTGTGCAGGTTGTAGCGGCCCAGTTGCAACAGGCGCAGAGGTGCCCGGCCCCAGGGGGTCATCACTTCGGCATGGGTACCAGTGGCGGTACACCGGACCGTTTCCGCCCGTATATGGGCGCCCGCACCACAGCCGCAGGTAAGCAGCGTACGCCCCGACTGCCCGCGCAGCTCCTTAATCAGGCGCTGTCCGTGGGGATCATCCTCATTCACCACCGCCAGCGTGTCCTTGGCCGCATCGTAGTGCTCCGTGAACAAAAGGCGCTTGGTCGCGAAATAGTGTTCCATATCCCCGTGATAGTCGAGGTGGTCCCGTGTCAGATTGGTAAAGACCACGGCATTGAAGGCCACTCCGCGCACTCGTTGCTGGTCGAGCGCATGGGAGGAGACTTCCATGACGACATGCGAACATCCCCCGCGCTCCATCTCCCGCAGCAGCCGCTGAATGTCGGTCGCTTCCGGTGTGGTGCGGCCGGCCGGGATCACGCGCTCACCTATTTCGTAGCAGACCGTACCGATCATCCCCACCCGCCGCACGCCGCCGGCCAGCAAGGCGCGCAACATGAAGGTGGTTGTGGTCTTGCCATTGGTACCGGTCACCCCGGTCACATTCAGTTTCCGCGAAGGTTCCCCGTAAAACACGACCGCTAAATCCGCCAAGGCTTGTCGCGCAGCGGGCACCGTCACCCGGGGCACGGGCCCGTCCGGCAATACCCCCTCGCCTACGATCAAAGCGGCCCCCCGCCGCACCGCGTCCGCCACAAAGGTACGCCCGTCCTGGCAGTGGCCGGGCAACGCGACGAAGCAGTAGCCCGGCTGTACCTGGCGCGAATCGTAGGCGATACCGCGAATATCCAGCCTTTTCGGTACCGCGTCAGGAACGGGCAGTCCCGCTGCGGCCAAACCGGTCCGCGCGTTCATGGTTGCGACCTCGCCCACATGGTCGCCTCGGGCTCGTCGTAGCGCGGTATGCCGAGATAGCGTACCGCTTGTTCCGCAATGCGACGAAAGACCGGTGCCGCCACGGCCCCGCCGGTACGTTCCGGCAGGGGCTCGTCAAAAACCACCACCATGCTGATTTCCGGATTGTCGGCCGGCAGGAAGCCGACGAAGGAAGCGATGTTCAAGCGGTCCGAATAGCCGCCGGGCACCGGCTTCTGGGCCGTGCCCGTTTTACCGGCAACCCGATAGCCGTCGAGCCGGGCGCGGCGGCCCGTCCCGCCATCCTCGGTTGTCCGTACCATCAGCCCGGCCATCAGGCGCGCGGTTTCCGGCCGGATCGGTCGGCCGACCACCGTGGGCTCGCCGCGGTGTACAGCGTAGCCGTGCCGGTTGATTACTTCCTGCACCACATAGGGCTGCATCAGTCGCCCTTGATTGGCGACCGCATTGACCGCGTTCAACAGTTGCAGCGCGGTCACCGCCACCTCGTGGCCCATCGCGATGCGCGTTACGCTGATGGCCGACCAGCGTGAGCGCGGGTTTAGAATGCCGGTCTCTTCGCCCGGCAGATCAATGCCGGATACCCGTCCGAAACCGAAATCGCGCAGGTAGGCTTCCAACGTCGACTCCGGCAGCTTCAGGGCAATCTTGGCGGAGCCAATGTTGCTCGATTTCTGCAGGACATCGGCCACGGTCAACACCCCGTGGGGGCTGTAATCCCGCAAGGGGCGACCGCGATAATACCAGCGCCCCCGCTCGCAATCGATCCATTCGTCCGGGGTGATCATACCTTCGTTGAATGCCGCCGCCAGCACCGCCACCTTGAACGTCGAACCGGGTTCAAAGTTGTAACCGACCGCCCGGTTACGCCGCTGCTCCGGCGAAGAGGTTGGGAATTCGTTCAGATCAAAAGCGGGCCGGGACGCCATCGCCAGGATTTCGCCGGTCTGCACCCGCATCATAATGGCCCAGGCGGCCTGGCCGCCGTACTCCTCAAGCCCCTTGTCCAGCTCCGATTCCAGTATGTATTGCAGCTCCTGATCGAGTGTCAGCCGTACTTCATGGCCGCGGCGTGGCGGGATGTCGAGGTGGCGTCGGTTGTAGACTTCGTGGCTGCGCCCATCGCGCTCGCTGACGCGCAAGCCGTCGATGCCGCGGAGCATGCGGTGATAGCGTTGTTCAACGCCCGCGCTACCGTAGCCCTCGTGGTTCACGAAACCCAGTACATGGCACATCAACCCGCTCTGCACATAGTGCCGCGTCATGGTGTCATCGAAATGCACACCGCGAAATTTCAACCGCGCCACCTGCTCGGCCAAGTCGTTGTGGACCCGCTTCCGGATGGGTTCATGCAAGCGGTGGGTACGTTCCATACGTGCCAGCACCATCTCCTCGTCGACCTCCAGTATCCGGGAGAGATGCGCGGCAACGAACGTTCCGTGGCCAGCCTCCGCAATCGCTTTGGGATCGATCCAGACATCACGCACCGGCAAGTCCATCGCCAGCACCTGGCCGCGCCGATCCAGGATCCGGCCACGTTCCGCCAGTACCACGCGCTCGATATGGTGCAGCCGCAAGACACGCGCTTGCAGGTCGTCATTGGGCCCCAAATGGAGCAGGGCCAGACGCGCGCCCAGCCCTGCAAACAAACCCAGCATGCCGACCACAATAACGGCCACGCGCCCGCTATGTGCCGGGGTGTTCATAGGCTCACGTTACTCCTGCCCGTATTCGTCCTTTCCGTTGCCGACCCAGTCCCATCACGTCCACTCGAATCAAGGGGTATCGGCCAGCCGGGCCCATTCGCCCAAGGAAATCGGTTCGTCCAGCCGCGGGGGCCGGGCCAGCCGGATCACCCGGTGTGTCGGCGCCAGCTCCATGTCCAACCTATGACGGGCCACTGCCGCCCGCACTTGGTTCAATGTGCGCAGCTGGTTCCACTTCGCCTGTTCATCCAGTAATTGCTGACGGGCCTGGAGCTGGTGCCGCTCCAGGCGCTGGATGCGCACGCCGGCGGCTTCGCAGCGACCGTGCATCCACAGGTAGCTCATGCTGGTAACGGTAATGAGTACCAGCAGAAGGGCGAGCGGCACGGGGAAGACAAATCCCTGTGCCTGTTTCTTTTTATTCCGTTTTCTTCGTCTTTTCATGGGCTTATCCTTTCTACTATCCGTAACTTCGCGGACCGGGCCCGCGGATTTCGCTCCACCTCGTCCGGGGTTGGTCGCTGCGGCTTACCGGTCACTTTCCGCACCCGCGGCAGCCGCCCTTCCCAGCGCGCACCGCCGCTTTGCAGCGCTTGTTCGCGCCCGATGTGAACGGCGAAGCACTGTTTCACCAACCGGTCCTCCACGCTGTGGTACGACAGGACCGCCACCCGACCACCTTCCGCGCAACAGCGCACGGCGGCTTCCAAGCCAGCCGTAATGGCATCCAGTTCACCGTTCACCGCCATACGCAACGCCATGAACGTGCGGGTCGCCGGGTGAATCCGGCCACGCCGGCCGCCGACGGCCGCCGCGACCACTTCCGCCAAATCAACCGTCCGCGTAAACGGCTGTACCGCACGCCGCCGGACAATCGCCTGCACAATCCGGTGCGCCGCCCGCTCCTCGCCGTAGCGGCGCAGGACCGTCACCAGCTCGTCCGGTGCCGTCGTGTTGACCCACTCCGCGGCGGACCGCGCCTCGCGACGATCCATCCGCATATCCAATGGGCCATCGTGCCGGAAACTGAACCCGCGTTCCGCGCGATCCAGCTGATCCGAGCGAACCCCTAAATCAAAGAGCACTCCGTCTACTGGCGGAACGCCTGCGGTCGCTACCGCCTCAGCCAATTCCGCAAAATTCATCGCCAACCATATCCCTTGCCGTCCTGCCGGCCCGAGCCGGTGGGCCGCCTGCGCCAACGCCGCCTCGTCCCGGTCCAATCCCAGCAGCCGCCCCGTTGAACCCGCCGCCTGCAAAATCGCCGCTGCGTGCCCGCCATCCCCCACCGTCGCATCCACGTAGCAACCGCCCGGCTTGACAACCAGCCCGGCCACCACCTCAGCGCACATTACCGGTTCATGCACCTGCCGTGCTCCTTCCGGCCACGCATGGTCAGAGCATGAAGCGGCTCATCAACCCATTGCGCGCCCGATTACGCGACCGGGCCTCGAAAAATTCCCGACTATCCGAATCGCTGTTCCACAACTGATAACGCACGGCGCAATTCCGCTCGGGCACCGCAAACCAGCGTTGATCGTCCGTCACCGCATTCACCGCCCCGCTCACCTTCAGATAGTGCGCTATCCTACGCATACTCATGGTCCTGCCTCCATCGCCGGACCCAACCGGCGTCTACGTTCATCAAAAGCCTACATACCGGGCCGCCTCGCCCAGCCCGTCCTGATCCATCGCCTGTGCCAATTGCTGCCAGCGCTCCGGATCCCAAACTTCGAACCCATCAAATGTGCCCACCAGCATCGCCTGCGAAGTGATACCGGCAAAGGCGAGCAGATCATCCTTGATCCGGATGCGGCCCTGGCTGTCCCAAGGCACCAGATCGGAGCGAGAGGCGAGTGTGCGGGCTAGTTGCCGACCTTTTTCATCGGCGATGGAAAGATTGCGGAGCCTTTCCATACGCCGGGTCATTTCACGAGCGGGATAAACGCACAGGCACTTGACGTTAACACCGGGGAGAACGAACAACCGCTTAGGCACACCCGCCAACTCGCGCCAATCCGAAGGAATCGTCAGGCGTTTCTTGGTGTCGAGCGAATGCAGATAACTGCTGACGAACACGCCATTCGCCTCGCTACTCATGCCATTTATATCACTTGACTCCATTCTGCCTAACCTCTGCCCCACTTTGAACCACTTTGCCCCACCAAAAGTCAACAGGTTTTTTTATTTATTTTTCGGGGGGGCTGAAGGCTGAAGGTCCGGCTTGACAGATGTGCTGTGGCTGATGATGATGCGCGGCATGATGATGAACCTAGAAAACCAGTCCCATTCGTCCTTCGAACCGCCGGTGGTCCTTTCTATAGCGGGGTCGGATAGCGGTGGCGGTGCCGGTATTCAAGCGGATCTGAAGACCTGGGAGGCACTACAGGTTTTCGGTACGACGGCGCTAACCTGCGTCACGGCACAACATCCGGAGGGGGTAGAGGCGATTATGCCCTTGGAACCCGAAACGGTGCGCCAGCAAATCGCCGCGGTGTGCGATCATTTCCCGGTGCGTACCGCTAAAACCGGGATGCTTTATTCTGCGGATATCATCCGCGTGGTTGCTGCCGAGGATGTGCATGAGGGCATCCCTGTGCTTGTGGTTGACCCGGTTATGGTAGCCGCTTCCGGCGCACGATTGCTTAAAGCCGATGCCATCGAAGCCATCAAGCATGATCTACTGCCGCAAGCACGGGTGGTAACACCCAATTTGCACGAGGCGGAGATTTTGTGTGGCCACTCCATATCGTCCCTGGACGAACTGCGCGCGGCCGCCCGCGAAATAGGCGATCAGTTCGACGTGGCCTGCGTCGTCAAGGGCGGTCACTTGGACGGAGAAGAAGTGGTGGATGTGCTGTACGACGAGGGGGAGGAGCACGTTTTTGCCACGCCGCGCATCCGCACTGCGCAAACCCACGGGGCGGGGTGCACCTTCTCGGCCGCGTTGACGGCCTACCTCGCACAAAAATTATTGATGCACGACGCCGTAAAAGCGGCCAAGCATTTCGTGCATCAGTCCTTGCAGCACACCTTGCGCGTCGGTCGACACCAACCCCTGAACTTCAGCTGGAACTGCGGTGCCGCCGGCACGCAATAGACCGGCCTCGTTACTACCTTCCGCGCACCGGGGCGGATTGCCCCGTGCCGATCGTCCGCGCCTCCATCGCCCGCTGCTGGGCATCCTGGCCGCTACGGTAAGCGGTGCGTGGCTGGGTTTGTGGCAACCGAGCCCCATCGGCTGGCCACTGCTACTGGCCGGCAGCGGCCTGTTTATCGCTTTTCTCGGGCGACGACGCGGCTGGACGCGTTACGGAATATGGATGGCGGTGGCCGGACTGACCTGGTGGCACGCCATGCACGCAGCCTACGATCCGTCCCCGCACGCGTTGCACCGCTTGATGGATCGTCCCCGTGAACGGTTAACGATACGCGGTGTGATCCGCGACGATCCCATTAAGGAAACGTCCGACCGAGACCCATCCCGGTGGCGATTGACCTTGCAACTCACGCACGTCAACCGACGCGGTCATTTCGAGCCCGCCCGCGGCCGGGTAGAGGTGCAGTGGCCTTATATCGCCGACGCCCCCGCCCCGCAATACGGGGATGACTGGTCATTTACCGGCATCGTACAGGATCGTCGCGCCACCCACTGGCGCTGGTCCCATTTGCCGCCCTACCGTTTACGCATGACCCGCGCCGACCCAGCTGAACGGTTGGCTCAAGGCCGAGGCAATCCGGTGAAACGCTTCAGCTTTGCGGCGCGGCGCCATGGTGCGCAGGTTTTACAACGAGGCTTGGCAGACGCCCCGCTGCATGCCGGCATTTTGCGGGCACTGCTGCTGGGCTATCGCCACGAGCTGCCATATGATCAGCATAGGCTATTTGCCCTAACCGGCACGTTACATATTTTCGCCGTTTCGGGACTTCACATTGGCATTGTGGCCGCATTCCTGACGTGGTGGATCCGGGCCCTCGGCGTATCGCGCCGCTACTGGATTCTCTGGGTGGGACCCGTCTTGTTGGTGTACACCATCGCAACCGGAATGCGGCCCAGCGCGGTGCGCGCCTGCGTGATGGCCCTGGCCTTCGGCTCGGCGTACCTCGTCAACCGGCGACCCGACGCCCCTTCCGCCTGGGCACTGGCGGCCATCCTGATCCTGGTAACCACACCAACGCAACTCACCGATCCGGGTTTTATTTTCTCCTTTGTCGTGGTGGCCGGGCTGATTCGCTTGTATCCCCTGCTGGCTCCGCGCCTGCAGCATTGGGCCACGCCCGATCCCTATCGGCTGCCCGTCGTCGATGCGCCGCGCCCGCTCCACATCCAAGCGGGCCGTCTAATCCTGGGAATGGCAGCGGTTTCATTGGCCGCCTGGATTGCCGCGGCCCCGCTGACTGCTCATTACTTCAACCTGATCGCCCCGGCCGGCTTGCTGGGCAACCTGATTGTTATTCCCGCCGCCTTTGTCTTGGTGGGCACCGGAGTGGTAACGCTGGTGGTTGGCAGTGTGTGGCCGTGGGCCGCCTCGTTGTTGAATTTATTCAATCGAGCGGTACTGCAAGGAGTAATTGTCGCCATTGAAGCGCTGGCCACTGTGCCCGGGAGCTATCGCCACGTGCGCTCGCCGGGCATCTTCTGGATAGGCATCTGGTACGCGTTCCTCTTTGGCGGCTTGTGGTGGTCTACGGCGCGGATGCGACGGATCGGATATGGTTTCCTGTGCGTCTTGGTAGCCGTCGGCCTCGCCTGGCCCTGGCTACAGCGACCCGCCTTCGTGCAGGTGCTCAATGCAGGCGACGGACTGGCGGTACTGATCACCGCTGGTGGTTTACATGCCTTGTACGATACGGGACCGGCGCACCGCGCCGCACACCTGACACGACAGCTGCGCGCACACGGCGTCAACCAACTGGACGTCTTGATTCTTAGTCAAGCCACTGCGGCGCATGTCGGTGGGGCCCAAACGGTACTTGAAACCTTTCCCGTCACTGAAATCTGGTGCTCCCCGCACATCGCTCGTTCGCCTACCTATCAACGCACCCTCGAATTAGCGGCTGAAAGAAATATTCCGGTCCGGCGTTTGTCAGCCGGGGTCCAAGGAAGCTGGCCGCGGGAGCTGCACTGGTCCGTGCTTCATCCCGAAGCGGATGCCGACCATCGTCGCGCCGCTGATGCAGCGCTGACCATACGGATCAGCCGCGGCACTCGCTCGATACTGCTTACCGGCGGTGGCGACCACCGCCTCGAAGCGCTGCTCCTCGAACAGCCTCGCGAATGGGCGGCCACTGCCTGGGTCGCCGGACATCCGGGGATTCCTGAGAGTGCTACCGAACCCTGGCTGGAGGCCGTGGCCCCGCGCGCCATCGTCTTGCCCGTTTCCCCTTTTGATCGCCACGGTCATCCGGACCGCTTTGTTTGGGAACGCCTCACGGCCACCGATGCCACCCTCTGGCGGACGGACGTCAGCGGACCGGTCACCATCCGACTGCTCTCCCATCAAAGGCGTGGTCGATCTCGCGATCGCTTACATATCTCAGGCCAGCGCGGCGGTGCCATCGCGCCTTAAGCCATAATACGCAATACCCATGCGGTCTCGTGCTGCGGCACCAGTCGGCAGGTGGTCAGGGCGGCCGGAATCAGGCATGAAGTTCCCGGGGCCAAATCCAGGAATTGCCCGTCCCACGCAAGCCGGAGCGGGGCATCGGCCACGAATATCACCTGAAACGATGATCCGTCATGCATCAACGTCCACTCCTCTCGCAGGTTCAGCCGCTCCAGCCGAAACCAAGGGGAATCAAGCACTTCCCAGCGTTCATTGCGTCCCTCGCCATCCAGCCGCCGAGGCACTGCCAGCGCCTCGGTGACGGGTGTCCGGTCGATGACCGCCAACGCTTCGTCGAGGTGCAGGGCGCGTGGCTTTCCATCATACCCCACGCGCCCCCAGTCATAGATGCGATAGGTGGTATCGGAATTCTGCTGCACCTCCAGCAGTAGACACCCGGCACCAATGGCATGCACCCGACCGCCCGGCATGAACACCGCGTCACCGGGGCGCACCGGAACCCGGTTCAACAGCGGTTCCAGCGTGCCGTCTATCGCTCGCTGCCGGAACGTCGCGGGATCGATCTGTTGCTTGAGTCCCGCGTAAACCGCCGCATCCGGCGCGGCGTCAAGGATATACCACATCTCCGTCTTGGCCTCGCCGCCGTACCGGTCGGCCCTCTGGTCATCGGGATGCACCTGCACGCTCAAGGTCGCGCGCGCATCAAGCAGCTTGATCAACAAGGGAAAGCGATTTGCGGCGGCCACAACCCCCAGTAAATCGCTCCCCCACAAGGTGATCACATCGGCCAGCGTACGACCCGCCAGCGGGCCATTACACACCACGCTCATGCCTTCGGCACGATCGGACACCTCCCAGGATTCCGCATAAATACCAGGTGGTACTTGCCGCCGATAGCGCCGGATAATCGCGTCGCCACCCCAAGGGTAATCTTGATAGACGGGTGTAAAGCAGAGCGGATAACAATCAGCATTCATCATGGCCATCCGCTTCAGTGGGCGGCGCACACTCAGCCATTTTGGCTTGCTGCCAGTAGGCCTCCAGCTCGTCCAGCGTATAATCCGTCATCTGTCGCCCAG
Organism: Kiritimatiellia bacterium; assembly: GCA_007134175.1. GTDB lineage: Bacteria > Verrucomicrobiota > Kiritimatiellia > SLAD01 > SLAD01 > SLLF01. The sequence continues at coordinate 10,163 of SLLF01000061.1, forward strand.
CCGCGTGGACTTGTGCTTCGATATATTGAAAGCGGCGACTGAACCGTTGCACGGTCTGATCCAGGACCTCTTCCGCTTCATGGCCGAGAAAGCGTGTCAGGTTCACCACGGCAAACAGAAGGTCACCAATCTCGTCCCGCACGCGCTCCGCGCTTTCACTGGCCATAGCGAGTTTGATCTCAGCCAGTTCCTCTTCGATTTTGTTCAGCACGTCCTGTGTTTCTTTCCAATCGAACCCTACCCGGGCCGCCCGGCTTTGGACCTGTTGCGCTTTGTGTAAGGCCGGCAAGTGGCGCGGCAGACCCGCCACAGCGGAACGCGGGGCCGCCCCACCCTGCTCCGTGCGCTTGATGGCTTCCCAATTGCGGAGTACTTCTTCGGCATCGGCGGCGGTCTGGTCGCCAAACACATGCGGATGCCGGCGGATCAATTTATCGGCAATCGTTCGGGCCACAGCCTGAAAGTCGAATGCACCCTCCTCCTTGGTGATTTGTGACTGGAAAACCACCTGCAGCAACAAATCACCCAACTCCTCCCGCAACAGCGCACGATCCCCGCTGTCAATCGCATCGACAACCTCGTAGGTCTCCTCAACCAGGTTCTTCTTCAGGGACGTCAGCGTTTGCTCGCGATCCCACGGACAACCGTCAGGCCCGCGCAACCGCGTCATGATGGTTAACAATTCGTCCAGCGGGGAAGTGGTCTTGGATTTTGGAAAATCGTCACTCATTACGTCTGCCCTCTTTCAACACGGGTCAAGACCACCACGCCAGCACCGTGGCGGGATCCCAGTCGGCAGGATTGTCGATCACGCAATCCGCACCGCTGAATTCCTGAAATGCGGTAAAACAATCCGGGACAACGATCGCCCGCATCCCCGCCGCCAGTGCCGTTCGTAACTGGGGCTGGCTGCCGACCACGGCGATGCAGTGCGACGTCGTCTGCTCCAGCGTAGCCACAGCCGATAGCCACGCACCGACCGACACCAACGGACGACCGCCGGTGTCGGAAGCCAGCAGCGGCCAATCTGCGAGAACCTGCCGGCTCTTGTCCAGCAACGCACGTGCCTGGTCGACCGCTTGACGCGTGCGAAAATAAACCGCTATCGACTGAGCAGGTGCGGCTTCCAGCAGTGCTACGACGAACGGATTCAGTTCAACCTCCGGACTAGAGAGGAACATGGTAATACCGTCTGTGACATCGGCTGCCATGGTTTGGACATCGTTGGCGCGCACACCCAGCGCGGTCAGTAGCTCAGGCAGATAGTCCTGCGGTTGCCGTTGCAAGCAATGGCGACGGAAAAGCTCCGGGGTCATGGCTGCTTTGTGCGAATCACAAATGTGGCGCAACGCCTCGTATTCAGCCTGGCGCGCCGGCAAAACCACATCCTCCAAATCAAATACCAACGCATAGCGCGCAGTACGGGGTTGATCGAGTGCCCTTGTTTCTGTTGCTGCGCGTTTATCGTTTGCCATATTGCCCCCCTTAAGCCACTCTGCTTCAGTGCACCGACTTTAGAAGATGGATTGCCTGCGGTCAAGAACGCAGCCAACACGAAACGGCCCTATGACAGCAACACTCAAAACGTTTCACGTAATGCCACTACTGCCGGGCCGCGAACGCGAACTGGCCGCTGATGCGGAGCATTTACTCGACACCGGTGTCTGTACCGACATTGCCTGTATCATGAGCCTGGTTCCCGAGGGCGACCCACCTGAAGACAAGGGTGTCATACTGGGAGAACGCTTCACCGCATTCCGCGAGGTGTTCAGGGGAGATGCCGCACGTCTGGGCATACTCGCGCAGTCAACCCTGGGGCATGGCCACACACTGGATGAGCCATCGAATTTCCAACGCGTCGTGACGTTTGATGAAACGCCCAAATACAAGATGTGCCCGCTCGATCCGGCATTCCAGCACTACGTGTGGCGGACCTTCGCGCACCTGGCCACGCTGCAACCGGCGTTCATCATGATCGACGACGATTTGCGATTGTGGAGCAATCTGGGTTGTTTTTGCCCACTGCACCTTGGGGAGATGGGGCGTCGGCTTGGCCACGACGTTACCCGTCTTGAGCTTGTTGAACTACTCAAACACGACAAGGACGTCACTAAAGCGTACCGGGATCTGCTGTTCCATTCGCTCATGGAAATAGCGGGTGTGATTCGCGACGCGATAGATGCCACGGATCCATCCATTTCTGGCAGCTACTGCTCAACCGGTGGTGAAATTCCAAATGCCGGTCCACTGGCGCGGCGACTGGCGGGTGCGAATCAACCCCCCATGGTCCGCATCGGCAACGCCCGCTACTTAACCGGCGAGATGCGTACTTTTCCCGTCCGCATGATGCGGGGCGCGGGACAAATCGCCCGTCTCGACGCCGCCACGGTGGTGCTGGCAGAAACGGACACCTGTCCACAGAACCGCTACAGCACAGGGGCGTATCCCATGCATGCGCATTACACGGCCTCGATTCTGGAGGGGTGCCACGGTGCCAAGCATTGGATAACCCGCACGCAGGCCATCCAACCCGCCAGCGGGGCAGCGTACCGCGCCGTACTGACAAAGCACCGAAGATTCTACGAGGTTCTTTTTCAGGCCGTGCAAGCGAGCGTAGCGGCCGATTATGTTACCGCTGCATTTCCAAGCGAGCCCATAGACCAAAGCACGCTGGATGCGGCCGGGGGCGGTATTTCCTACCGATCGTGGGCGTGGGTCATGGGCGTGCTCGGGCTGCCCTGCAACTATGCTCGCATGCCTCAACGGCCCACGATGATGACGGGTGAGGATGTGGCGCTGTTTCCCGATGCCGACCTGCGCCAACTATTGCAGCAAGGCGTGCTGCTCGATGGTCCTGCGGCCGAGGTCTTGACGGAGCGCGGCTTCTCCGCAGCCATCGGTGTCCGGGCGGAGCCATGGTCGGGGCCGACGATATCGGCGGAACAGTGGGGAGAGGTTATCCTAAGAGGCGACAGGCGCTATACCCGTCTCGAACCGATTCATCCTGATACCCGCATCCACTCGATCCTGTTGCACAGGAAAACATCCGTCAGCAAGGTGTTCAGCGAGCTCGGCTCGCCCGCTGTGACGCTGTTCGAGAACAAGGCGGGAGGGCGGGTGGCCGTGGTGGCGGCCACCTTCAGTGCCGGACGCGCACTGCGGGGCGCGGGTCACAGTTTCTATGATGAGGATCGCAAGCGTCAACTGCTGGAACTATTATCGTTTGTCTGTCATCAACCGGTTTCCTTCTATTATCCCGGCGATGCGGAGGTGTATCTTAAACTCAGGCGCTTTGCGGATGGCCGCTACCTGGTGGCGCTTTTTAATCTGGGACACGACCCGCTGGATATAACGCCGCTCGCTTCACCGCACACCATTACCGAAGTGGAACTGCTGACTCCGGAAGGGACGTGGCAGGAAATCCCTTATGTACAGGGTGGTCTGCAAACACCGCTCCTGCCGGCAGCGCCCAAGGTGTTTCGTATCGCAACATAGAAGACGGCGCATACGAGTACGTTCCTCCCAGAGCAGGGGTCATGGCGTACTTCGCATGTTTTCTTTTGCCAACGCACAGGCTTTGGCGCACATTAAGCCGCATGCACAAACACAATCCACTTGAACAGATTGCACTACCGGTCCCGTTTGGCGCGCAGCCGACGGCGGAGGGGACCACCTTCACCCTGCTGGCCCGCGACGCAACGCGGGTCTGGCTGCTGCTGTTCGAATCGCCCGATGCCGACACACCCAGCCGCGAGATCGAGCTAAACCCGGCCCACCATCGG
>SLLF01000025.1 GCA_007134175.1 Kiritimatiellia bacterium
ACCGAGCATATCCTCTTCATCTGTGGCGGAGCCTTTGTCGGGCTTGACGAGTTGATCCGTCGCCGCCGCGGCAAGGGGCGGCTGGGTTTCGGTCAGGCCGCCACGCCCAGCGCCAACCAACTGCTGCGCCCGGAGACGGAGGATCTGTTGCGGTTCGGGTTGATCCCTGAATTTGTGGGACGCTTGCCGGTGGTCTGCAAACTCGACGAACTGACGGAAGCCGATCTGGTTCGGATCCTGACCGCACCCAAGCACGCGATGGTACGCCAATACCGCAAACTACTTTCGATGGAAGGGGTTGACCTCAGCTTCTCGGACGGCGCATTGCGCGAAATAGCGCATATCGCCACCCAAAAGGCCACTGGTGCGCGCGGCCTGCGCGCGATCATGGAGCACATCATGCTGGACGTCATGTACGACGTGCCGCGCAAAGGCGATATCAAGACCGTGCGAATCGATAAATCGGTCGTGTCCGGACATCGCGCTGCCTTAGGGTTGGCGGATAAGTCGCTAAAGATGGCGTCTTGACCTTGACCGCAGCGGACCCTACTGGTAGCCGCATGACAACCCAAACCAGCACTTGGACAACCGCCACGCGCCTGATCATCATTGGATGGCTATGGCTGGGGTACGGGTCGGTGGCGGCCCGGCTGGTACCGATTACGCTGGTCCACACCACCGACCTGCACGGTCATGTCTGGCCCGCGCGTGATTATGACGGCACGGAAGGGGTAGGCGGTTTGCTGCGGGCCGCGACGATCATTGACCAATGGCGAGCCGAACGCCCGGATCTGCTGCTGGTGGATGGTGGCGACCTCTATCAGGGAGCGATTGAAAGCTACTTGTCCCGCGGCCAAATCATGAACCGGGCGCTCGGTTGGTTGCGTTACGACGCGTGGGTGCTGGGCAACCATGAATTCGACTGGGGCCTGAATGTGCTGGCTCAAGCGGTCCGTGCGTCGCCCGCCCCCGTGCTGGCTGCCAATGTGCAGGCGCGACCCGGGGCCGCGAATCCGTTGCCGGCGCTGCGCCCCTATATCATCCGCAACGTGCAAGGTGTGCGCGTTGCCCTGGTCGGACTAACCACCGACGCCATTCCTTTCTGGAGCCGACCACACTTGTTGGGGGACCTAATCATTATCGACTCCGTCGCCGCCCTGCAAAAATGGATGCCGCGAGTGCGCGCGGAACGACCGGACATCCTGGTTTTGCTGACGCATCAAGGCTATCGCCCTTTCGGCGACAGTCCCGCCAACCAGATCAACCGTATTGCGCGCCATTTCCCTGAATTCGACTTGATCATCGGCGGACACAGCCACCAACCGATCGAGCGGGCCCGAGTCAATGGCATACCCTACACGCAGGCGGGCTACTACGGCATCTGGGTGGGCAAGGCGACGCTGGTATACGACACGGTCGCCCGAGCGGTGGTCTCAGAGACGTTTACGCTACGCGAAGTCGATGCGTCAGTGCCCAAACACGCCGGGTTGCAAGCGGCGTTAGCGGAGGAACTGGAGCAGGCGCAAACTTTTGGCGAAAGGCCTATCGGCACGGTGGCCCATGCCCTGGACTATCGCTCGGCCCATGTCGGCCAGTCGTATTTGCAGCAACTGCTTGCGCGCGCCATCGCCCGTGCGGCTGGCACGGAGATCAGCCTGCACGGAATATTGGCCGAGGAGACCGTCGCGGCGGGACCGGTTACGGAGCGGGACCTGTGGCGGATCGTGCCATACGAAAACACCATCGGAGTGCTGCAACTGACGGCTGCGGATTTGCAGGCCATTCTGGAGGATAATGCCGCGCTCGACCGCACGGCTACGCAATTTATGGGGGTGCACGGGGTGCGCTATACCCTGCATGCCTACGCACCGCCCGGCGAGCGCGTGCGGGATCTGCGATACGCGGATGGTCGACCGATCCATCCGCGCGCCCGGCTGCCGGTGGCCCTGAATAGTTATGTGCTGGCCTCGGGCGGACGGCGCTTCCCATCCGCCCGGCGACTGGCGGACGATCCGGTCACCCGGCTGCGCTGGGTCGGCCAGGACACCCGCAGCGCCGTCCGCGCCTATCTCGCCCGCTCCAGCCCGCTGTCGCTGGAGGTCGAACCGCTGGTCGAATGGCGGGCCCGGCCCGACGCCGGAGGGGTGCGATGAGGTGGTCCTTTCCGCTGGGCCGGGTGCGCGGTATCCGCATCGGTGTGCATGCCAGTTTCTTCTTGATCATCCTCTGGGCGGGTTGGTTGGGCGGGCGCTATGCCGGCATGCCGGGCGCAGCCTGGGCCATTGCGATGATGGCGCTGCTTTTCGTCTGCGTGGTGCTGCACGAGCTGGGACACAGCCTGGTGGCTATGCGCTGCGGGGTGCGGGTGCGGCATATCACCTTGCTCCCGATCGGCGGCGTAGCGGCCATGGATACCATCCCGGAAGATCCGCGCCAGGAACTGGCTATCGCCATTGCCGGCCCGCTGGTGAACGTGGGCATCCTGGCGGTTCTATTGCCTTGGCGGGGTTTCCCCGCCTGGCTCAATATACCGTTGATTCCCCAGTCGATGCCGCAACTGGTCGACGCCGTTGTCCGGGCCAACATCGTGCTGGTCTTCTTCAATCTCCTGCCGGCCTTCCCCATGGATGGCGGCCGGGTATTGCGGGCCGTGCTTGCAATGGTCTTCCGCTACACCACCGCCACCGCTTGGGCGGCCACATTGGGCCGGGTGGTTGCCATCGGCTTCATGGGGTTGGGCCTACTGGCGGCCAACCCCTTTCTGGTACTGATCGGCTTCTTCGTCTTCTTCGGTGCGGGCGCGGAACACCGGTTAGTGCGTTTCAAGTATGGGTTGAAGGGGCGGGTGGCCCGCACGGAAATGCAGCCGGTTCCGCCCATTCTTCCGCCCGAAACGCCACTAGGCACCTGCGCCGCGATCTGCCAGACGGACGGCCACCGTGACTTTTTAGTAGGTTGGTCGCCCGCGCAAGTGTTCGGAATGCTGCCGTACCGGCACTGGGCTGCTGCCATAAAACGTTACGGCCCGGAAGCTAGGGTGGGACAACATACCCGTCCCTACTTTATTCACTTGCCGGCCGACGCGCCGCTGGAAGCGCTGGCACCACAGTTACAGGCGTCCAAACAGCCCTTCTACCCGGTCCGGTGTGACGGACGGATCTGCGGAATCGTCTACCGGCGCGATCTTGAGCGGCGCCGTTAAGACGAGCTTCACTCTACCTGCACGTCCACCACGCGCACCCTCATCTCCGTGCCGCCACCGGCCATCATTTGCTCGAATTGTTCGATTTGCGGCGCCATTTGCGCCTCGATCATCGCCCGGTGCTCTTCCGGCATCATTTCCAGCTGAGCCTTCAATTGCTGCATCTGTTGGCGCGCCGCGGCCAGATCCTCGGAAGACATCATCTGCTCCATGCCCTGTATCTGGATCTCCATACGGTGGGCAATCGGCAACCCTCGATGCACCTGGTAATCGGCCAGCGATACGGTAAAGGTCATCTCACCACCTTGCGGTCCCGTCTGAATGAACTGCAAGCGGCGTGGCGAAAGGTCACTGGTGTTAAGCCATAACGTCGCTTCCTTGGGGATAAAATCGTCATCCGCCAACTCCTCGTCCAGTTGCAGGTCATTCAAGGAACGCAAGAAATCGGCATCGTCGACCATCACCACGAAGACGGGACTGCCGTCCAGCCGGTCGGCACGGATCTCGCGGGCATGCCGCACCATGTCCGGCAGCGTGCCGTCATGGAAACCGGCCACGTTCATCATATCCATATCGCCTTCCTCCAAGGCCTGCAGCACCGACTTCCCGTCGCGCTCCTCCTTGACGTAGCGTCCCGTTGATCGAATGCCGTCCACCATCCCCCCCTCTATCGTGGAGACGATGGTTACCCGGTTTACCTCCCCCAATTGGCTCGCATGCGCGGCCTCGATACGCGTGGCCAGCGCTTCCGGATTCGGCTGCGCCCGGGCCGCACCGGCCAGCACACCGACCAGCATCAGGCTTAGTCCCACTTTGCTTGTTTTGAGCACATGCATACGATAATCCTCCTTTGATGTGGTTGAACCGTTCGTTGGCACTATAAACATCCATGGCCAGAACACAAGTCGGCAAGGTCGCCTTAGATGCGGTCTGGCGCACAGGTTCTCACATTTTCGGTTTCACGATTATATTTCCTGGTTGAATCGTGCCGAATCAATCGTAGTATAGGGCTGTTTTGACCACCAACACACATCATAATCCGCTGGATGCGCAGACCAACCGGTCATTGCGACTTTCGATCTGTGACGGGGCTTTGGCCACAGTAATGGCCTCCCTCGCCGGTGGCGTTTTCCTGGTCGGCTTCGCCATCAATGTGCTGGGCGCCAACACGGTGCAAGTGGGCATCCTGGCGGCCTTGCCGTTGTCGGCCAATTTGGTGCAGTTCCTGGGTTCGCTTCTGCTGGAAACGTTAGGGCGCCGGCGGCCATTCTGCATTCTGTTCGCCACCTTGGCGCGGTGTTGCTGGATTCTGGTGCTGCTGTTGCCGCTGGCGCTCTTTGACGGCCTGGACGACCTGCGGGTCTGGTTACTGGTGGCATTTGTAGGTATATCCTCCATCCTGGGGGCGGTGGCCGGCGTGGCTTGGCTGGAATGGATGAGCGATCTGGTCCCCCCTTCCATCCGTGGCTCATTCTTCGGCCGCCGCAATATGATCAGCGCGGCGGCGGGCATGACCGCCGTATTGGCCGCCGGCTATTTCCTCAACCGCTGGGAACTGGTGCATGGCAAATCTGATCCGTACGGCTACCTGATTCTGTTTGGCTGCGGCCTGCTGTTCGGCTTGATATCGTCGGCGGTCCTGGCGTGGATTCCCGACCCGCGGACCGTGGCTACGGGGACCGAGCAGCCGTTCAACTGGAGCCGGTTCGCCGCGCCGCTGCGGGACACTAATTTCCGCCGGCTGGTCTGGTATGCCGGCGCGTTCATGTTTGTGACGCAAATGGCCGGCCCCTTTTACGCCGTGTACATGATCGAAACGCTCTCCATCGATTTCAGCACCATCACTTGGTTCATTACCTTCGCCACGCTGGCCTCCCTCTTTATGCTGCGGATCTGGGGCCCGATCGCCGATGAGTTTGGCAACAAACCGATCTTGATCGTGGCCGGCTTGGCCCACGCCTTTATTCCACTCAGCTGGATAGTGGCGCGGTCCGGAGCCTATTTCGCGCCGATCGCCGTGGCGCATGTACTGTCCGGCATGTTCTACGCCGCCATTATGCTGGCCCACCTGAACATACTGCTCAAGCTGTCGCCGGAACGTGGCCGCTCCATCTACATCGCCACGTTCAACGGCATTATCGGCCTCGCCGTGGCTGTGGCCCCTATTGCCGGCGGCTGGATACTCGACCTGACCGCCACCTGGTCCTTCACGGCCGGCCCCTGGGAAGTCAACAATCTGCACCTGCTCTTCTGCTTGTCAGGGGCGCTGCAACTGGGGGTACTCTTCATGTTGTGCGCCGTGCAGGAACAGGGCGCGGCGCCTTCGCGCGCGGTGATCCTGCAGTTGCGCAACGATCTGGACCCGCAAACCGGCATCGCGGGTGTCTCCGACTTTGTTACCGTCAGGGCGACGCGCACCACCGGCACGCTGCGCGCCTGGGACGAGCGTACGAATCAGTGGGCGGCACGGTCGGAAGCGCGTATCGCGACCTGGCTGGACGGGATCGAAGCCCGCCATAAGGTGTTCAGCCGCACCAAACGTTTTCTTCAGGAGTCTTGATTATGGAACAGGAAATCGATATCTGGGGTGAAATCGCCAATACCTTCGAGCGCTTATTCAGCGGCCTGCTGACGGTGGCTGAACAAGCCTTTACCCAGGGCCTACCCCGGCTGACGCTGGCCGGCGTCACGTTGGTGGTTGGATGGCTGGTGGCGGTCTTTGTCCGCAAACTAACCACCAAGGGATTGCGCGGTTTGGGATTTGATCTGGTGCTGGAACGCACGGGGCTTAGCACGCGCCTGCAACAACGCGGTGTGGCGACCGCACCATCGGCCCTGGTAGGGTGGACGCTTTACGTGCTGATCATTTACAGCGCTTTGGTGCTGGCATTCGAGCGCGTCGAATTCCAACTGGGGTTGACGCTGCTATCCGTCATTGCCGTTTGGACACCGCGCATATTGGTAGCGCTCCTGCTCGTGGCTATGGGGCACTGGATCGGTCGCTGGCTGGGTAGGGTGGTGGCGCAGGCGGCCCAAGTGGCCATGCTGCCGGCCGCCCCGCTGGCGCGCGTGGCGGTACATGCCGCGGTGCTGCTGTTCGCCGTACTGCTGGCGGTGCGCAACCTGGAGCTGGCCTCGGACTTGCTGCTGGTGGTCGGGCTGGCTTCCCTGTTGGGCACACTGCTGTTGCTGGCCGTATTGCTGGCGGTGTGCGCCCGGGACGTCTGGACGGGCTGGCTGGCCGGCCGGATGATACGCTCGCTGTATCAACCGGGCGACCGCATCCGGCTCGATCAGTGGGAGGGCACCATCGTGGCCCTGCGCTTGCACATGGTCCAGTTGCGAACCGACCAAGGTCTGGTCGACATCCCCGCCACGCGCTTCATGTGCGAGCCGGTGGTGCGGTTGCCCGCGCCTAATTGACCAAGCTGGACGCGCGCCGAATGCTGCGTGGACCGTACCGGGCCCGCAGCGCATCGACGGTCTGGCTGACGCGTTCCTGTTTGGGGTCGTCGGAGGCGGCCCCGTCCAAATCCAGCGCGAGTTGACCGTCCGCCGCCGTCGGCGTGGTCCGAAGATCGGCCACGCCAAAACCGATTAGCCGTACCGGCCGGGTCGACGCCAGGCGGGCGAACAGATCCAGGGCGGCTTGGCGCAGGTGCGCATCATCACGACAGGCCGGCACCAGGGGCCGTTGCCGGGTGGCGGTCTCGAAGCCGGCCCAGCGCAGTTTACATTGTGCGGTGCCGGCATATAAACCGGCCAGTCTTAACCGACGACCGACATCCTCGGTCAAGTCGAGCAGGGCCGCGCGGACGCGGTCGAAATCGGTCACGTCCTCGGAAAAGGTCGTCTCGCGCGAAATACTCTTCTCACGTTGCCCTCCCCCCACCGGTCGATCATCCACCCCCAGGGCCCGTTGTTTGAAGGACGCAGCGGCCGCACCGCCGATCACCGGTGACAAACGGTCTTCTGGTATGGCTTGGAGGTCGCTAAAGGTCCGGATACCATGGGATAGGAGCACGTGCTTTGTTTTGCGTCCTACGCCCCACATCCGCTCAATCGGCAACGGTCCGAGAAAGGCGTGAATGCCGGCGGCGTCGAAGGGGGTCACGGTCAAGCCGTCCGGTTTCTGACATTCGCTGGCCAGTTTCGCCAGGAACTTGTTCGGCGCCACGCCGACGGAACAGGTTAGCCCCGTAACGGCCCGTACCCGGGCCTTGAGGCGCCGGGCCATGGCGGGGCCGTCGCCGAACAGCCGTACCGCGCCGGTAACGTCCAGAAAGGCTTCGTCAATCGATAACGGCTCAACCCACGGCGTAAACGACTCGAACACCTCCATGATCTGGTGCGACACCTCCTGGTAGCGCTCCATCCGCACCGGCAAGAAGATGGCATCCGGACATTTTTGATAGGCGGTACGCGACGGCATGGCCGAATGAACGCCGAAACGGCGGGCCTCATAGGAACAGGTCGCTACCACACCGCGCTGATCGGGTGGCGAGCCGACCATTACCGGCAGACCGCGCAGCTCCGGACGGTCGCGCTGCTCCACGGCCGCAAAGAACGCGTCCATATCCACATGTAGAATAATGTCAGTCCGGGTAGATGACATGACCTTGAAAGACATGGACCGCCGGCCCCGTAAGCGTCACATCGGTCGCCCCGGCGTCCGTCAGGCGAAAACCGACCTCAAGTTCGAAACCGCCCGCCGTGTCCAGTGTCACCGGCGGCGCGCAACGGCCAATGCGGCCGGCGATCAGGGCGCTGGCCACCATACCCGTCCCGCAGGCGGGGGTTTCCGCTTCCACGCCACGTTCATAGGTACGCAAGCGCAACCGTTGCGGACCGGTGATCTCAATCAAATTGACGTTGGTCCCGTCAGGGCTGAACGCCGGATGATAGCGTACCGCCGCACCGAGCTGCGCCAGATCTTCCGCCGCCACGTTAGCTACTTCGATCACCACATGCGGCACGCCGCTGTTGACGAAGTGATAGGTAAGTTCGCGGTCAAGCACGGTTAGTGACTGATTCAACTGCCAGTCACGGGGCGCGGTCAGCGTCAGGCGTACCTGATCGCCCTGCACTTGAGCCCCGACCAAACCGGCCGCCGTCTGCATCGTCAAGGTCGTCGGGGCCACATCCAGCTCATGGGCCAAGCGCGCAATACAGCGCGCCCCATTCCCGCACATATCCACCTCGCCGCCATCCGGGTTGAAAAATCGCATGCGGAAATCCGCGCCGTCCGCGGTGGCCGGCTGGATCAACAGGATGCCTTCGCTGCCGACGCCGGTATGGCGCTGCATCAGCCCGGCCATCCAATCGGTGGCGTGCACGGGAAACCGCCCGGCCCGATCATCCACCACCATAAAATCGTTGGCCGCCCCATGCATTTTATGGAAAGGTATTCGCATTACGGCCACAGCCTACGGCAGATAGCTGGCTGGGTAAAGTAAATGGTACACACCCCCCGCGATTGTAAGGTTCAGCCCACTTTCTCGACACACTTGCATAAACCCTGCATGAATGATCACGTTATGCATGCCACTAGGCGTGGGCGCAGGTTTTGAAATACTTGGAGATTAAAGGAGGAGTTAGATGGCGACTATTACGTTAAAAGGAAATACCATACATACCGTTGGTGACTTACCCGCCGTAGGTACCGCAGCCCCGAAGTTCTCGTTGGTGAACGGCGAACTTGCCGATGTATCGCTGGCGGATTACGCCGGCAAACGCAAGATATTGAATATCACCCCGAGCCTGGATACCGGGGTTTGTGCGGCGTCCGCCGTCCGGTTCAATAAGGAGATAGTCGATTTAGACGACGTGGTGCTGCTCAATATCTCCGCCGACTTACCTTTCGCCTCGAGCCGTTTCTGCCAAGCTGAAGGGTTGGCACACGTGGTCAACTTGTCGTGCTTCCGTTCACCAGGGTTTGGTCGCGATTATGGCGTGCTGATTACCGACGGTCCCTTGGCCGGGTTGCTGGCGCGCGCCGTGCTGGTGTTGGATCAAGACAACAACGTGCTCCACGCCGAACAAGTGCCGGAAATTGCCCAGGAACCGGATTACGCCGCCGCGTTAGCGAGCCTATCGCGGTAGGTCTTGTGGAAATAGATGGTAAGAAGGAACGTGCTGTAGCCGGGCACGCTGGGCCCGGCATTTCTCTCCCGTCTGCCTTCGCCGCTTTGCGGCCGACGGCGGGACAAGACGGGAGCACGTCTTCTGGCGGATGTCATTCAGCCCGAAAAAACAGCGGCTAACGGCGGGACGACGATCATAATGGGTCTAAGGGGTCTAAGGGTCAGCCCTTGAGAATTAACTTTACAGGCACCGTTACCGGCTGTGGCCGCCGCACGGCTCTGAAGTCCCGCTCCTGTCACGATTCACTCCTTGTTTCAAAATGCCCACATCGTATAGCCAGATACCGCCGTTATAAATCCTTGCGGTATAAGTAATTCCGTTCATCTCTGCAAGGTCCACCACCCGCGCCGTGCCATTCATCCATGTCCGGTTCCTGTCCGAAAGTGATCTGACGTGGGCGCTGTCCGGTGTGGCGAGCGCCTGTGCGCAGTGGTGTAACCCGTTGCCCGATAGAGATTGACGATTTCATCCGCCGGGAGAAGCCCCTGGCCGTTTGTTCGCGGCACGGCGACGGGAGTGTTGTGCATGTCCGGTTCATGTCCGGTTCCGCTTCTTCCCATAGGACCCGCGGCCTTCTCTGACGTGAAAGCCGATCTGCTTGCGCGGCGCATCCGGCGGCGCCATGAGCTGGCGAATGGCGTCGAAGAGCGAGCGGATGGCCTGGTCGTTTCTTTCCAGGCGGCGCTCCAGTTCGGCCAGTTTGCGGGAGAGGGACTCGTCGGCGCTCAGCATCCGGCGCAGACTTACGAAGGTGCGCATGATCGCGACATTAACCTGCACCGCACGCTCGCTCCGCAACTCGCTGGACAGCATTGCCACGCCCTGCTCAGTGAAGGCATAAGGCAGCGAGCGGCGGCGTCAGCCCTGCCCGGAACTTGAAGTGCCAAATTAGCATTTCAAGTCGGCCGCCTCTTCAGCCGTCAGTTGGAACATGAAATCAGGCGGGATCCGGCGGATCAAGCAACTGCTTCATCGAGCGGGCGACATCCGGGCAGGCTCGGAGGATTTGCTTGTCCTCCGTGACAAGAACGACACCCAGGGAACGCGCCAGAACCACGTAGGTTGCGTCGTAGGCGGTGAGCCCTGTAGAGTAGGCCGTCTTCAGAACGGAGGCAGAGGTACACCCGTCGGTCCGAGTGGCAAGCAAACGCCTGGCGGTCTCTGCCGCAGCAGTAGCACTATCCAAAGCAAGCTTTTTCGCTTTCGTCTCGTGAAGAAGCGCGTTCCAAACCTCAAATTGGCATAGGGGCAGAGTCATCCATTCCGTATCTCGCGAATGGATTTCCCGGGCATCTAATGCCAATGGCGTATCCAGAAGAAAAGCCACAACGACGTTGGCGTCCACGACAATCATCGCTTACCGTCCCGCGCATCACGAATGATTTGGACAATCTCATCATGACTGATCGGCTTCAAGGGTTTGATTGGCGGTGGGAATTCCGTCGTGGTGGCGCTATTCAGTTCGCGCTCCAGGATTGCGATTACTTCACGGTTCATGGATCGATGGTGGGCCGCCGCCCGCTGGCGAAGCCTGTCGTGAAGCGGCGGGGGCATGTTCTTGATGAGCAAGGCAGGCATAACATATTCCTTTCTATACCCAAGTGTTACCAAAAAGGTATACCCTGTTCCTTGGTCGCACGCAAGCCCAGCGAGCAAATCAGGAGAGGGATTCGTTAACACTAAACATCCGGCGCAGGCTTACAAAGGCGCGCATGATCGCAACGTTGACCTGCACCGCGCGCTCGCTCCGCAATACGCTGGACTCAGCCCGTTCCAGGGGCGAACGAAAATCAATAACAGCTTCCAGTCGAAGGAAAAGGCTGTGTTCCAATCCTTGGATAAAAAGTGCGGTATATTTTCCAGGCGTTGGAGATGGGGACAGCGATCTTCGTAACCGGAGAAGACGAAGGCGAAAAAACAGGGCGAAAGATGAAGGAACAGTATCTTGAATCTTTCTTGTTGGCAGAGAGATCGGGTAAGCGGGTCGAGGAAGTGTATCCGTTTAAGTGTGGCGGGGAAGTGTGGGGATACAGAATACTGGACTCGTCGGTCGTTATCGTCGCCCGTCCACCCCTCTCCTTAAATGGACGCATCTGGACCTAATATGGCATGAAAATCGGCTTCCGTCGGTACGCTTTTCTTCTTCGGCATATCGTTCACCTGCCAGTATTATGCACACTGTTTTTCCAGCCGTCTCCTACTTTTTGGTTGGCAAGCAAGGCCGTGGGGGGAGCATCTCTTTTGGCGGGTGTTATTCCGCCCGGAAGAAAACGGCGGCTAGCGGCGGGACCGTGATCATGATGGAATGGTCGCTGCCTTGCCAGGGAACCGGATCGGACGGAACCGCCCCGAAGTTACCAATGTTACCGCCTCCGAAGTGTTCGGAGTCGCTGTTGAATACCTCGCTGTACACGCCCGGCCGAGGAACGCCGACCCGGTAGCCGTAGCGCGGCTCGGGGGTAAAGTTGAATAGACAGACGATTCGTTCATTGGGTGCGTTCCCTTTACGAACGAAACTAATCAGGCTTTGTTCGCTGTCGTGGAAATCGATCCACTCGAATCCTGCCCAGCTGACATCATCCTCGTAGAAGGCCGGAATGGATCGGCTCAACCGGTTCAGCTCACGCACCGTGGCTTGCAGTTTGCGGTGCGGCTCGTACTGCAACAGATGCCAATCAAGGCTTTGATGACAGTTCCACTCATTCCAAGGCCCCAATTCCGCGCCCATGAAAAGCAGTTTCTTGCCGGGATGGGCGTACATGTAGGCATACAACATGCGCAAATTGGCGAACTTCTGCCAGTCATCACCCGGCATCTTGCCCAGCAAATGGCGTTTGCCGTGCACGACTTCGTCATGGGAAAAGGGTAGTATAAAATTCTCGGTGAACGCGTAGATTAGCGAAAACGTGATGTCGCCATGGTGGTACTTGCGGTAGATCGGGTCCTTGGCAAAATATTCCAGCGTGTCGTTCATCCAGCCCATGTTCCACTTGAAGTCAAAACCCAGCCCGCCCAGGTAGGTGGGGCGCGATACCATGGGCCAGGCAGTCGACTCCTCGGCGAACGTCAGGATGCCGGGATAATCGGCATGAACGATCTCATTGAACCGCTTTAGAAAAGAAACCGCCTCGAGGTTTTCGCGGCCGCCGTGCTCGTTGGGCACCCATTCCCCCGCTTTGCGGGAATAGTCGAGGTAAAGCATGCTGGCGACAGCGTCGACGCGAAAGCCGTCGATGTGGTAGACGTCGGCCCAGAACATCGCGTTGGACAAGAGAAAGCTGCGGACCTCGTTGCGGCCGTAGTT
The DNA here is from genome assembly GCA_007134175.1 of Kiritimatiellia bacterium. GTDB lineage: Bacteria > Verrucomicrobiota > Kiritimatiellia > SLAD01 > SLAD01 > SLLF01. Next base: position 12,651 of record SLLF01000025.1, read on the forward strand.
GAAGATCAGCGTGCCCCAATCCGTATGTTCGCCTTTGCGGGGGTCGGCGTGCTCATAGAGGTGCGAACCATCAAAGTAGCCCAGGCCGTGTCCATCTTTGGGGAAATGGGCGGGGACCCAATCGACGATCACCCCCAACCCGGCCTGGTGGCAGCGGTCTATAAAGTATTTCAGGTCGTCCGGCGTACCGAAACGGGAGGTTGGGGCGTAGTAGCCAATGGTCTGGTAGCCCCAGGACCCGTCAAACGGGTGTTCGGAAACCGGCAATAGCTCGATGTGGGTAAAGCCCAGATCCAGCACGTACGGGATGAGGGTGTCGGCTAGCTCGCGATAGGTTAGCCAGCGATCCGACTCCTCGGCCACCCGGCGCCACGATCCCAAGTGCACCTCGTAGATATTGACCGGTTGGTGCAAGTGGTCCGTTTCCTGGCGGCGCTGCATCCACTGATCGTCCTGCCAGGCATAGGCCTCGATGTCCCAGACCATCGAGGCTGTGCGCGGGCGCAATTCAGCGGCAAAGGCATAGGGATCGGCCTTCTGGGCCAGAAAACCGTGGAGCCCCTTGATCTCGAATTTATAGAGGTCGCCCGGCTTAAGGTGTGGCAGAAAAAGCTCCCACAACCCGGATGCACTGCGGCTTTGCATGGGGTGGCAGAGGCCGTCCCAGCGGTTGAACGGTCCCAGCACGCTTACCCGGCTGGCGTTGGGGGCCCAGACAGCGAAGTGGACACCGTCGACGTCGTCGACGGTCAGTGGATGCGCTCCCATCTTCTTGTAGGTGCGGAAGTGCGTGCCTTCCCCCAGCAGGTACTCGTCGAAATCGGTTATCTGCAACGGAAACCGGTAGGGATCTTCCACTTCCCACACGTGGTCGTCATGGCCGGTCATGCGCAGCGTATAGCCGTCGCGCCCGGTCGTCACCGCTGCCTCGAAAACGCCTTCCACCTGGGCCGGTTTGGCATTCCAAACCGTCGCGCCGTCCCGGGCGCAGACGGACACGGCGCGGGCATGGGGCTGGTAGGTACGGACGATACCGTGTCCATCCTTCTCCAACGCGTGCCAGCCCAGCACCTCATAAGGCGCGTACCAGGTTCCTTTAGCAACAGCTTGCAGCTTTTGGACGGTATTCAATAGTCAATTCCTCCTTGTGGTGGTCACCGGCCTCGCTGGATTCTCGACAGGCTCGTTGGGATGTGATAACGGGTTTGGCGGTTAGTGTAAAGGGATGAATATGAAAATGGCTCAGGCC
>SLLF01000069.1 GCA_007134175.1 Kiritimatiellia bacterium
CACGCCGATCGTCATTGTCACCACCCGTGACAATCCGCACCAGATCGAGTCCCTCGAAGATCTCACCCGTCCCGGTATTAGACTGGTACTGGGCAACCCCACCCACTCGACTATCGGCGGTCTGACCGACCGGCTGCTTAAGGCCAAGGGCGTCTACGAGGCCATCCAGCCCAACGTGGCGGAACGCCAACCCTCTTCCGGCATGCTGGTGCCACCGGTCGTCAGCGGAGCGGCGGATGCGACGCTGGCCTATTATTCCGATACACTCCCCGAACGCGAGCGGTTGCACGTGATCCGAATCGATTCGGAATATGCCCAGGCCATCCAACCGTTTACCGTGGCCTACACCTCCCGGCACAAGCAGTTGATGTACCGGCTGTATGACTTCATTGGCCGGTCGGAGGAAATCTATGCGGAGTTGGGTTTCGGCTGGAAGCTGGGTCAGGACGTAGATCAATTCGAAGTCATGGCGCCCGCCGGAGCCCGTGCCCCGGCTGTAGATGAGGGCACCGCTCCGTGAGTGTGGGCGGAGGACAACGGACTGCCGCCGAACAGGAAGAGCGGAATGCGATGCACCTGCTGCCGGTGCGGCGAGCGGATGTGCCGTTTCTGCTGGCCCTCGCCCTGATCGCCTCCATCTATATCATTTTGATCATCGGGATTCTCGCGGCCAAGGTCTTTTACGTCGAACTACCGCTGGTGGGTGAGGTTTTCACGAATCCAGGTTACCGCTATGCCGTGATCCTCTCCCTGCTCTCCTGTTCGGTCACCACCGTCCTATCGGTCTGGATAGCGGTCCCGACCGCTTATATCATGACGCGGGTCTCCTTTTTCGGCAAACGATTGGTGGACGCGATCCTGGACATTCCCATCGTATTACCACCGCTCGTGATCGGTTTGGGCCTGCTCATGCTATTCCAAACCCCGCCGGGCGCCTGGATTCAGCAGCATGTCCGCTTCACCTATGCGATCCCCGGCCTCATCCTGGCCCAGTTCATGGTCGCCTGCGCCTTCGCCACCCGGACCATGATGGCCACCTTTACCGAGATCAATCCGCGGCAGGAACAGGTCGCCGTTACCTTGGGCTGTTCCCGATCCCAAGCCTTTTGGCTGGTGGTACTGCCGGAGGCCCGGCGGGGCATGATTCCCGCCGCCACCATCGCCTGGGCACGGGCAATGGGCGAGTTCGGGCCGGTGCTGGTATTCGCGGGCACCACGCGTATGCGCACGGAAGTGATGCCCACCACTATCTTCCTCGAACTGCAAGTGGGTAATCTCGGCATGGCCACGGCGGTCGCGGTGGTGATGCTGGTCACGTCGCTGGTCGTACTGGTATTGATGCGGATTGCGGGCCGTGGAATGCGGATGATGTAACGATGATAGATTTTAAGGACATAACCATTCAGCTGGGCGCATTTTCTCTGCAGCATGTGACGTTGCATATACCGACCGGAGCCTATGCGGTCCTGATGGGACGCACCGGTTGCGGCAAGACGACGCTGCTGGAGGCGGCCTGCGGTCTGCGCCCTCTGACGGCCGGACGCATCCGCTTGATGGGGCGCGATGTGACCAATCTGCCCCCAGGCCAACGCGGGGTCGGACTGGTCCCGCAGGACGGGGCGTTGTTCACCACCATGTCGGTAGCGGACCACTTGGGCTTCGCCTTGCGCGTCCGCAAACGGCCGCGCAAGCTCATTCGCGACCGGGTGGCGGAGTTGGCCGACTGGCTGGGCATTACCTACTTACTCAAACGACGGCCGCAGGGACTGTCCGGCGGGGAACGCCAGCGCGTGGCCATCGGGCGCGCCATGGCGGCGCATCCCGATATCCTCTGCCTGGACGAACCGTTTTCCGCACTGGACGAGGAAACCCACGCGGACATGCTCGATTTGCTGCGCCGCGTCCACCGCGAAACGGGCGTCACGGTCATGCACATCACCCATAACCGGCGCGAGGCCCGGGCCCTCGCCAATCCGCTGATCGTGCTGCGGGATGGACAGGTCGTGGAACGCGATCTGGACTCGATCGGCGCCACACCAGACCCCGCCACCGATGAAGTAATCGAGGACAATGGCGATGTTAACTGATTTTGAAAAGGAACGTTATGGCTGGCAGATGGATGTGCCGGGCGTGGGTGAGGCCGGTCAGGAAAAACTGAAACACGCCCGCGTGCTGATCTCACGGGCTGGAGGGGTCGGCGGCCTGGTGGCCTTCCAGCTCGCCGCCGCCGGCGTCGGCACGTTGCGCATCGCGCATGCCGGCAACTTGAAACCCTCCGACCTGAACCGTCAACTGCTTATGACCCACGGACACTTGGGCCGCCCCCGGGCGGAGTGTATTAAGCAGACCCTAAGCGATCTGAACCCGCTCATCGAAATCGATGTCATCGCTGAAAACATGTCCGCTGAAAATGCGCCACGATTGGTCGGGGACGTGGATGTGGTCATCGATTGCGCCCCGCTCTTTCCGGAACGGTTCGCCATGAACGACGAGGCCATGCGGCAGGGCAAACCGCTGATCGAATGCCCCATGTACGATAGTGACGCCTACCTCACCTTCTTCCAGCCGGGCCGGACCGGTTGCCTGCGCTGTCTGCATCCGGAAACGCCGCCGGAATGGAAACGGCGTTTCCCCGTCTTTGGTGCCGTATCCGGCACCGTGGCCTGTATGGCCGCCTATGAGGCCATTAAATACATCACTGGGATCGGGACCAACTTGCGCAACACCTTGCTGCATGGCGACCTGGCCACCATGCGCTTCCGTCGCTTGCCCATCGAGCGCCGCGCCGATTGTCCCTATTGCCCGCCGGTCAACGAAAGGAGATCCAATGCCTAAGATCATACTTCCCGCCGCGTTGCGGGGCCGAATGAACAATCCGCAAGACGAAGTGGAAGTGGCAGGCGCCACCGTCGGCGACACGCTGCGCGCCTTGACCAATGACCACCCCGAGCTGAACGACATCCTCTTCACCAATGACCAACTGCATCCCAGCCTGCGGGTTTTTGTCGACGACCAGTCCCCATTACCCGATCAGTGCCTGGCCACCGCCGTCAAGGAAGGCAGCGAAATCGTCTTGCTGCCGCCGATCGCCGGGGGTTAGCACCTTTCACTCGACATCACCGTCGTTGCCCGCCGTCTCCAAGAATTGGCGCAGCTCCATGCGCGCGCGTTCCGGATGCCATTGGTCTTCGGCCAGAATGGCCGGATTCGGTTTGCGGCTGAGGACATAGCGACCGCCGAGCTGCTCAGACCGCCCGCTCGATTTTGCACCAGGGCATGTACCAGATCCGGATCATCGACCATCATCAACATCGCTTCCTCGATACCGGTCCAGCGGATGATGTGGTCCCAGGGTGCGTACCAGATATGCGGGCGGCCAGCCGTCGCAGGTTATCCCGGTCCTCCGTGTTAAATTTGGGGGGACACGGTGTCATGACGTCTCTTTGCCTGATTCGATCATGGAGCCGGACTGCGGATCGATACCGGCTCGCTGCCAGATCGGCCGCACGTCGACGATGGTACCGGAGCGCTGGGCTTCATCAATCGCAAACGCCGGAATCGCCGAGGTGAGGGCCTCCCCAATTCCGGCTCGCGGTTCCGCGTGTTCAAGCATGACACGCCTCAAGTTGTCCGCCATCAAGCCATCTGCGCCACCATGGCCGCCGGCGTGCGCCAACCGCTGCATGAACCTGGGCGGGGCCGTACGGACTCCGCCGTACTTCAG
>SLLF01000186.1 GCA_007134175.1 Kiritimatiellia bacterium
AATCGAGAGGGGGCCGGCATAGGAAGGCATCCGCCGGTCCCACACCACCTTACCGGTCCCGCCCAGATGCACGGCCATTCGATCCACGGGCTCGTCGTCCAGCATGCGCAAACCACCGGAACGCCCGCCTTGAACCAACCAATCATGCTCGGCATCGTAGGACAGCCACGTACCGAAAATCTCTTCATCCACCTGCCACTGTTTTTCCCCGGTACGCAGATCAAGAGCCATCAGCACCCGTGCGGGCTGCGCTTGACCCCGGCGCTCAAGAAAAGAGGCGGCCTGCTCCGACAGTCCGTCGATCAGGAAGAGTCGGTCGTTGCCACTGACCAGCGTGTTATGCCGGAAGCCGGTTCGGGCCTGGCGCATCCATTGCACTTCGCCACTGTGCCGGTCCAGGACCACCACCTGCTCACTGGACGAACCGTCCCAATTCCGGCGGGTCCAGTCATCGAGCGAGGAAATGCGCTCGCTGAAATGGGTAACCTCCTCGTCGAACACCTGCGGCTCGATGGTGGTAATCAACCAGTCACCGTAAACGCTGATGTGCCCCCAGTCGGCCAGTCCCACCTTTTCGGGATTCACGGGCAGCTGGAAGACATCAATCACCTCCCCGCTGTCCGGGGCCAGCCGATGGATCGCCGTCCGGTAGCGCACATAGATTGCGTCCGGCCCACTAACGTAGGGGCTCCCGATCACATTGGCCCCAACGCCTGCGCCACGGGCGATAAAGGCCGCATACCCGGCGTTGAAGCGTTCCTCCAATTCCAGTACCGTGAAGGGGTGGCCAAGGCCGGGAAATGCCTGCTCCCATAATTCGCGTCCCGTGTAAACGCAACGCGCACTCACACCTTCCACCCCGGGCAGGATCACCCGTCCCCCCACTACATGAGGCAAGGGACCGTGACCGTGACGCGGCAGAATCGCGTGATTGGTGGGGCCGCCGAACCAGAGTACCCCCAGAGGGGCCTTCACGAGGGAATCAGGAGAAAAGTTGCGCTGCGCTGAATCGGCATACTGATGCGTCCAGTGGCCCGCACCGGTCAGCGGGCCCGACCGACGGGCTTCCAGATGAGTCGGCGTCGTCACCACCGACACTTGGTCCACGGCGACGTGCCGGGCGGCAGCGATAACCGGACACGTCGCGCCGCTGACGCCGAGCCAGGCACGGCCGCCATACGGCCTCAACCGATGCAGGACATAAGCCAACCGCTCCGGCTCCGCCAAGCCCGCGCCCACACCGTCCTCGCTCACAATCAGCCCAAACAGATAGGGTTGCACCTCGAACGTGGCCGGATCCGCCTGCAGCACTGCCGCGCGCCGCCCGTACAGATCGGCTGCCACCCATTCATCACGCAGGGCACGCACCACTTCCGGGTCTGCTTCCACCACCACGACGTGCAGGTCACTGTTCAGTAGCAACGGGTGTAACCACTCACCGGATCCCGCCCCCAGCAGCAGGGCATAGCCCGCCTCGGGTGGAAGTTCGTTCACAAAAGCCTGCGCCTCCCCCGCCCTGTCCGCGGTGACCGCCGACAATGGAACCGGCGTGAACGGGTGACTAACCGGATCACGATCATCCGGACCAAAACAGTAGAGGCGGCCGGAGGTGGTCGTAACCAGCAAACGATCATGGGCCACCAATCGCTCAAAGATCTCCCCGTCGATTCGATCCTTGACACCGTCCAGCCGCTCTTCGATGAGCCAGTGGCGGCGTGGCCCATAGCCTCCGCCATGCAGTGCATGGACGGCATATCCGCCCGGTGATCGCGCCCGGAATTGTGCGTGGGCCAGCGCCCCGGTATGGCGATCCAAAAAGGCGGGCGGCGTCCGCCCGCCGGCGACAACCAGTACGTCTTCCCCCGCCGCCAGATAGCCTTGAGGTGCCAGCCCCCCGAAACCGGCCGCATGATTATGCGGCAAATCCACATAGTCCGAGCTCAACGTGTCGTTGACCCACTGCATGCGCCCCGTCAACGCATCTAGCGCGTAAACGAACACCCCGTGCAACGGCCAGAGTCCGGCGGCGAAATAGACGGTGCCCTCCTTGACCACCGGTCCGCCCCGGGCCGCCCAAAAACTGATAATGCGTTCGTTGCCCAACCAGTGCTGCGCCGTTGGCCCGGCGGCAAAGGACCACCGCAGGGTGCCGGTGGTCAAATCGACACAATAGAGGTGTCCATCGTCTGAAACGAAATAGACGTTGTCCTGCCAACCGGCCGGTGCCACGCGCACGGGGCCGTTGGCATAAAACCGCCACCGTTTTTCCCCAGAGTCGAGGTCATACGCCGTCACACTGTCCGTCACCATAGAGGCGACCAACACGTGCTCGCCCATGACAATAGGGGTGTAGGACCAATCAAAGTGAAGTTTATCGCGGTCGTCTCGTTGCGGGCGCCAGGCCGGCTTCGGTTCGGGCAGCTGGCGCACCCAATGCAGATGCAGCGATTCCTCGATATCCAAGGCCACGCCTTCACTGCGAGCGGCGTCATAACCCCACATGGGCCAATCGGCTAAAGCGACCCGCACAGTACCGGAAGTCAGCGGCGTCAAGTCCCGGGCATCGTCCAGCACCACAGCGTAAGTCCCAATGTGATCCCGCCTGAGCGGATCCAGCGTTAGCGTGGGGTCGGTGGCGCCCGGGATCTTTTCACCGTTGAACAACCATTGATAACGGACGGATCCCTTCGCATCCATCAACTCAATGGGGCCAAAGGTAACACTACCCCCTTCACGATAGACCTCATCCACCAACCGCCCTCGCAGATGCTGCCAGCGCACCCCGGCCGCCAATTGACCGTCCCGGCCCGCCACCCATTCGCGGACTCGCTCCCCTTCCCCTTCGTTCAGCGGCCAATAGGCGGCCAATCCCGGTTCACGCCCTGTCAGGTAGGTGTCCATATCCGCTTCGGCCTCCCCCATATCCCGGACCCGTTGCCACAAACGCAAGTCAGCAATGGAGCCAGCCAGTGGACGGCGACTCGACGGATGCGCAGGCATAAATGCAGAGCCCGTTAAGTGCGCGGGCCCCGACGGCAGTTCGCCAACCGCCTCTTCCCACCTTCCTGTGGATGGGTCGAACAACCGCAAGACGAGGACTTTTCGTTTACCATCGTGGATCGCTTGTACGAAAAGCCACTCATCCCGTCGACCCGGCAGCCAACGATGCAAACGGCTGGCCCGCGTTTCCCCGTCATCGGTGTAATGGAAATTCCAGCCACGGTTGCGGTCATGTGCGATATACAGCCCACCGCTATCCGGCCAGTGAATCGCCTGATCCCAATCGTGATGATGCAGACGGGCCCAAAATTCAATAGTGAAACTGGTGCCCGGCGGAATCAACCCGTCCGTGTCTGGCACCTGCATGTACTCGTCATGCCCGTTGAATACGGGATAGGACCCTGCCGGCTGGGCCCAGCCGGTTGGCAGACCAATCAGCCAACAAGTTAATCCTGCGATCACGATCCAACGCCATTGCCTTTTTCCCATTGTCCTGTCTCTTGTTTTCATTCGCCCATCCTCTTCAACGTATGCCCCTGCGCCCGCTACCGGGTCCAGCAGGTCATTAATACAATGCGTCACGAAGGCCTGTCAATCTGCAGCGAGGGCGCGGGAGCCGATTGCGCTGTTTTAAAGGTGCGTGAATAGAGGCTGAAAAGAGGGTGGTTAATGTCGATCCCCCCGATTGGCCTCGAAAACCCCGATATTGTTGAGTGGAGGACGA
>SLLF01000013.1 GCA_007134175.1 Kiritimatiellia bacterium
CGCCCGCGATGCAGGCGGTCAGCAGCGTGGCGATGGTGCCGGCCAGCATGGCGCGCAAACCCAATGAGCACAGCAGGGACCGCTTGTTCGGAGCCAATACGCTGATCCCTCCAATCTGGATGCCGATGGACGAAAGATTCGCAAAACCGCACAGGGCGTAGGTGGCGATGATGATGGACCGGTCGTGAAGCAGCAGCCCGGCGTCCCGCGCCTCGGTGAGCGAGTTGTAGGCGACGAATTCGTTAATGACCATCTTTTCGCCCAGCAGGGATCCGAATACCAGAACGTCGTCGGCCGCCACCCCGATGACCCAAGCGATCGGAGCGAAGAGAAAAGCCATGATCGACTGCATGGAAAGGGCCGTGAACCGCCCGTCGGTGGTCTGGGCGATCCAGTCGTTCAAGCCGCCCACCCGCCCGATCAACTCGAACCCGTAGTTCAACATGGCGATCATCGCAATGAACACCAGCAGCATGGCCCCGACATTCATGGCCAGGGAGAGTCCCTGCGTCGTTCCGCCGGCAATCGCGTCCAGTGCGTTGCTGCCGATCTCCTCTTTCGGGATCAGTATATTGCGCTCCACTTTTTCCGTTTCCGGGATGATGATCTTTGCCAGTACCAACGCCGCCGGCGCATTCATAATTGACGCCACCAGCAGGTGCGTCGCGAAAATTTGCTGTTGTGCCGGATCGGGTCCGGCCAGCAAGCCGATGTAGGCCACCAACACCGCCCCGGCAATGGTGGCCATACCGCCGGTCATTAAGGCCATGACCTCCGAGCGGGTCATTTGGGGAATATACGGCTTGATTACCAAGGGCGCTTCCGTCTGGCCGACGAACACGTTGGCCGCGGCCGCCACGCTTTCCGCGCCCGACAGCGCCATGACCCGGCTCATCAACCAGGCAAACCCGTAGACAATACGCTGCAGGACACCCATGTAGTAGAGTAACGATGTTAACGCGCTGAAGAAGACAATGGTCGGCAGGACCTGGAACGCGAAGATAAACCCGAACGATTCCATATCCGTAACCAATGAGCCGAAGAGAAACTGCGCCCCTTCGGCGGTAAACGACAAGATGGCTACGAAAAAGCCGGATGCCCATTCAAAAACGGTGCGGACCTGGGGTACCCTGAGAATCAGTGTCCCTAACCCTATTTGCAGGCCGATGCCGCCGGCCACCAGCTTCCAGTTGATCGCCTGGCGATTCACACTCAGGAGGCCGGCCAACGCCAGCAGCACCACCACACCGAGCAATCCGCGTCCGACAGCTATCGAGAAATCCATACGTCCCCCTTTTTCGTTTTCTAACGTGCCTTGAGCATGGTCAAGGTAACGCGAAAGCATGCCCAAAGAGTTGACGAAAGTCAAACACTGGCCCCGAAAGGAAACCGTCCGCTGCGGTAGATCGCTATTTGCTTGCGACCCCACCGTCAGCCTTGCATAGTGCCTCAATCGATCAGATACATCAACAGGAGGGTAGGATGCTGGACATATGCTTGGTTGGCGCCGGTCCGTGGGGGCAATTAAGGAATGGATGGCACTATCGCCACCTGCGCCGTGACGGTAAATGCGCTGCGCCCCGGGACGGAACACCATGCTGGATGTTCCGGTGCCCGGGTTCCGGCAGATCCCCCACCGGTCAGAATGGAAACCACCCGGCTGGTCGGGCATTGCAGCAGGGCCGATGACGGAAAACTGGCGTCCCCAAGGGGAATCGAACCCCTGTTTTCGGGATGAAAACCCGATGTCCTAGACCTCTAGACGATGGGGACGCAACGTCACGGAAGCGGGAAGGTACCACAATTCTCGCGCGTGGCAAATGGAAAACGCGCGTGAGATGAAACCAAAATCGCCCAACCACAAGGCGGCAATAGCCGCCAAGCACGATGAAGGCCCCCCGCCTTGGTCAATCGACTGGTTGTTAATCGACGGCTACAGCCTCTTGCACCAGGATCCGGCGTGCAGCGCCCTGCTGGCGCGCGACTTGGGTCTGGCCCGTCAGCGCCTCGTTCGTCGCGTAGAAACACTAGCCGCCAATATGGCGCGCCGGATCACCATTGTTTTTGATGGACGTGGCCAAGGAGGGGCGGGCGTAGACGAGCCGCTGGAGACCCCGCTGGAAATCTATTTTGCGCCGGGACACCTGACCGCCGATTCAGTCATCGAACGCTGGATCGGTCAGCACCCGCAACCGGAAACCATATGTGTGGTGACGGCAGACCAAGCAGAAATTCGCACCGTAACGGCTGCCGGGGCCGAGTACATCTCCTGTACCCATTTTTTGCAGCGCACCCCCACGCCGCCCTCGTCGTGCCGCCGCCCGTCCTTCCGTCGCGGGACGCTGGGCGACTTTTTCCCGCAGGAATAAAAAGTGGCACCCCCAACGGGATTCGAACCCGTGTTACAGGGATGAGAACCCTGCGTCCTAGGCCTCTAGACGATGGGGGCACAGTCGACGATGCGGCAGCGTGCCGTAGAACCCGCGGCGAATCAAGCAGAAACCATTTCCTTCCTGTTTGGCCTTCGTCATGCGGCGTGGTCCCCGCTCAAAATGGTTTCAATACGCTCCATTACCGCGTCGTCCAGTCGCTCCACCACCTCGACGGCCCCGACATTCTCGGTGATCTGTTCGGGTCGGGTGGCACCAATTATGGCCGTATGTACGTTGGGATTCTTTAGGCACCAGGCCAGCGCCAGTTGCGCCAACGGCACGCCCATGTCCGCCGCTACCTTCGTCAGTTGGCGCGCTTTGGCCATGCGGTCCTCCGTCACCAGCCGCTTCATCCAATCCTCGCCGCGCCCAATCGCGCTCTCCGCCGGAATCCCGTCGTTGTACTTGCCGGTCAACACGCCGACGGCCAACGGACTGTAGATGGTGGTGCCTAACCCGTATCGCTGGAACACCGGCACCAGCTCCCCCTCTACACGTTGCCGCTGCAACATGCTGTGATTGGTCTGTTCCATGGTGGGTCCCTGCAGGTGATCACGCGCCGCTATCTCGTAGCAGGCCGTCAGGTCGGTTGCACTGAATTCGCTGGTTCCCCAGTAGAAGATTTTGCCGCGCTGAATCAGCTCGTTCATCGTGTGCACAATCTCTTCCAGCGGCGTCAGCGGATCGGGCCGGTGACAAAAGAATAAATCCAAATACTCCACCTGCAGCCGCTGTAACGCCGCGTCGCACGCCTCGACCAGATGTTTGCGGGACAAACCACGCTGGGTGGGGCGGTCACCGACCTGAATCACTTTGCTGGACACAATAAAGGTATCCCGGGGCCAGGCTTGTTGCGTCAACACCCGCCCCATGGCCTGCTCCGCGGCACCGCGCCCATACGCCTCGGCCCCGTCAAAGTAGTTGATGCCCGCTTCATACGCGCACACCATGCACGCTTCCGTTACGGCATCTTCAACACTTATCCCGTACGTCCGCCACGAACCCAGCGAGAGCACGCTGACCTGTAATCCTGATTTTCCCAACGATCGATATTTCATAGTACCAGTGTGGAGCAGTCGGGGGTAAAGTGCAAGGGTCGAACCACCCTCCACTCGGGCCGCTGGCAAGTGTCCTCCGGCAATCGGGGAGCCGATTGCGCTGTCGGGATTTTGGTATAGCGATTCAGCGGTGTAGAGCGTGTGAAAGCGGCTGTTTTGGGGTATGATAGGGACTTGGTCATGTCGAGGAGCCAGTTCTTTAGGAGGAGCTTATCTCGGAATCGCGC
>SLLF01000339.1 GCA_007134175.1 Kiritimatiellia bacterium
ATGCGAGTAGGTGTGGTGTGGTGTTTGGCCTTGGCCCCGCTGGCCTGGACCACCGGTTGCCGGTCGCCCAGCGCGCACCGGGAACAGGTCGATGCCGCCGCCACGGCACGCATCGAGCGCGGCCAGGCGGAATGGCTGGAGCGCGATACCCCGTTCACCATCGAACGGCCCGCCGACACCTTGCGCCGCCGCCTGCTGGCGGAGCAGGCGCTGCCCAGCATTGCCGACGACGTACCGGCGCTCGATGATGAGGCGGGCGGCACGGACACGGAACCGCTGGTCATCGATCTCAATCGCGCCTTGATGATCGGGGCCGCCAACCACCGCGATTATCAGGAACGCAAGGAGGATATATTCCGGGCCGCGCTGAACCTGGACGTAGAGCACGGCCGCTTCCGTGAGACGTGGCAGGGAACCCTGGAGGCGACCTACAGCGATGATCGCGCGGGCGACGAAAACGAGCGCGGCGTCGTGGGCAGCGCCGCTTGGGGCGTCGGTCGCACCTTGCGTACCGGCGCGGAACTGAGCACCCGGTTGGCGTTCGACCTGGTGCAGTTGCTCTCGCTGGACCGCGATTCGGCCTACGGGGTGCTGGCGGATGTCTCGGTCCAGGTACCGCTGCTGCGCGGCGCGGGCCGGGCCGTGGTGACGGAACCGTTGACCCAGGCGGAACGTGACGTGATGTACGCAATGTTCAACTTCGAGCTGTTCAAGGCCCGTTACGCCGTGCGGGTGGCGACGGAATATCTGCAGGTGCTGCAACAGCTCGATCAGGTCCGCAACGCACAGGACAATTTCGAGCGGGTGGCCGTGTCGGCGCGGCGGGCCCGGCGTTTGGCGGAAGCGGGGCGCTTGCCTGAAATCCAAGTGGACCAGGCCCAGCAGGAAGAATTGCGGGCCCGCGACCGCTGGTTGTCGGCCCATACCACCTATGCCCGGCGCCTGGACCAGTTCAAAGTCACGCTGGGCCTGCCGGCCGATGCGCAGGTGGAGCTGGATGGACAGGACTTGCAACGGCTGCGGGAAACCTTGCAGGACGAGGTGCAGGCGGATGTCGAGGCGTTGACGGAGGACGTTGAGGTGCGGGCCGACGCGCCGGTGCCGGTGCCCGCCGCCCGCGAGGAGCGGATGGACGCGGCCGAGGCGATCCGAATTGCGCTCGACCAGCGTTTCGATTTGCAGGTGGCCGTAGGCCGCATTCACGATGCCGAGCGCGGGTTGGTGGTCGCGCGGGACGCCCTGCGGCCGGCGGCGAACCTGACGGCCGGTGGCCGGGCCGGTAGTCGGCGCGGACTGGGCAATGTGGGGCAGGGCGACGCCCGTCTCGATCCGGCGCAGGGACGGTACGACGCCGGGCTTGAATTGGAATTGCCCTGGAGCCGTTTTTCGCAGCGGGCTGCCTATCGCGACCAATACATCGCCGTCGATCGGGCGCGTCGCCGGGTGGAGGCGTTGGAGGATGAAATCAAGGGCGAGATTCGCCAGTCCCTGCGGGTCTGGACCCAGGCGCGGGAAAGTATGGCCATCCAAGCGCGATCGGTGGAGCTGGCCCAGCGCCGGGTGGATAGCACCGAGCTCTTCCTGCAAGCGGGGCGCGCGCAGATCCGTGATGTACTGGAGGCGCAGGAAGCGTGGGTCTCGGCCCGCGACGCCTTGAGCGCCGCCGTGGTGGCCTACCGTCTGGCCGAACTGGAACTGCAACGGGATATGGGCGTGCTGGCGGTGGACGACGAAGGACTTTGGCAGGAATATACCAAATGGAGTGCTGAACAATGAAATGGACACGAAAACAAAAAATGGCAGTTGGTGGTGTGCTGGCCATGCTGCTGCTGGCCGGCGGCTGGTGGTGGGCCGCAGTGGCCGGTCGCGGGGACGACCGTGATACCCCGGCCTTCACCGCCCGGCAAGGGCCGTTGACGATCAACGTTATCGCGTCCGGCAACATCCAAAGCCGGGAACGGGTCGCGGTGCGGTCGGAGGTGGAAGGGCGCACCACTATCCTCTGGCTGGTAGAGGAAGGTACACATGTGGAGGAGGGGGACTTGTTGGTGGAGTTGGATAGTAGTTCCCTGGAAGAGAACAAGGTGGACCAGCAAATCCGGGTCATGAACAGCGAAGCCGCCTATATCCGGGCGCGCGAGCAATTGGAGATTGTGCGTAACCAGACGGCGGCGGACATTTCGCGCGCGGAGCTGGACTATCGCTTTGCCCAGCTCAATCTCACCAAGTATGTGGAAGGGGAGTTTCCGCAGCAGTTGCAGCGGAACGAGGCCGATATCAATTTAGCCAACGAGGAACTACAGCGGGCGAACGATAAGCTGGCCTGGTCCCAGCGGTTGGCGGATGAAGGCTATCTGACGCGGATGGAACTGCAGGCTGACGAGCTGGCGGCGCGTCGGGCGGAGATCGACTTGGAGCTGGCTCAAGGGACGTTGCAGGTGCTGCAGGAATACACCCATCAGCAAAAGCTGGAAGAGTTGGAAAGCGACGTGGAACAGAAGCGGATGGCGTTGGAACGGGTTCGCTTGCGCGCGTCGGCGGACGTGGTGCAGGCGGAAGCCGATTTCCGCGCCAAGCAGTCGGAGTTCGAGCGGCAGGAGGACCGGCTGGAGCGGATCCGTACACAGATTGCCAAGTGCCGCATCACGGCACCGGCGGCGGGGATGGTGGTATATGCAACCACCGGCGCCGGCCGGCGGCAGGCCCAGGAACCGCTGGGCGAGGGGCAGGAGGTCCGGGAACGCCAGGAACTGATCTTCCTGCCCACGGCGGCGGCGATGATGGCCGAGGTGCGCATTCATGAGTCGAGCCTGCGCAAGATCGCGCCGCACATGCCCGCGCTGGTACAGGTGGACGCCGCCCCGGACCGCTCGTTCCGCGGTCGTGTCCACCGGATCGCCCTGCTGCCGGACGCCCAGCAGGGTTGGCTGAACCCGGATTTGAAGGTTTATCCCACTTTTATCCATATTGACGGCGAAGATCCAGCGTTACGGCCCGGCATGAGCTGCCGCGCGGAGATCATTGTGGAGGAGCTGGAGGACGTGGTCTACGTGCCGTTGCAGTCGGTGGTACGTATCGGTCGCGAATCGGTGGTTTATGTCATGCGTTCCCGCGGCGGCGTGGAGCCACGGGTGGTGGCAACGGGACTGGATAATAACCGTATGATCCATATTGTGTCAGGACTGGCCGGCGGCGAACGGGTACTGCTCAATCCGCCCTTGCGCGACGCGCAACGGGAGGCGGACGCGCGGGAAGCAGAAGCCGAGACGAGCGAACAAACGAACGAGGCCGCAGAGGACACGGGCCGGACCCGGGAATCCGCTGCGCGTCCGGACGGGGCACCCCGCGAGCGCACCGGCGGACGGCCGGAGGACGGGGAACGCCGACGCGGTTCCGGACGACCGCAATGAGCGTACCACCGGTCATAGCCCTGGAAGAGGTGCGCCGTACCTACGTCATGGGCGGCAGCGAGGTGCATGCCCTGGCGGGTGTGTCCGTAGCGTTCGATGCCGGCTCGTTCTGGGCGGTGATGGGGGCCAGCGGGTCAGGTAAGAGCACCTTGCTGAATGTGCTGGGTTGCCTCGATCGGCCAACGGCCGGCCGCTACCTGTTCGACGGAGAAGACGTTTCCCGGAAGGACGACGACGGTTTGAGTGAGATTCGGTTGCGCCGTATCGGTTTCATATTCCAGAGCTTCAATCTCATCCCGCAG
>SLLF01000317.1 GCA_007134175.1 Kiritimatiellia bacterium
AGTGAAAGTGGTGGGCGGTACAGGACTCGAACCTGTAACATCCACGGTGTAAACGTGGCGCTCTACCAATTGAGCTAACCGCCCTCCGTCCGCTTGTTTTGCCGCAATCGCCGGGACATGTCAAGAGACCTGCCGGACAGAGGCAGGGGTTCCGACTACCCGGTCCAGGGATCAAGCCCTTGGCGGTGGCGCTGCATGGATTCCAGCAGTTCGTCCGGTATGGCGGCCGAGCCGATTATGCCGATGCCATGGCTATCGCTCCCGCCGGATGCCGGACAGCCGCGTTCACGGCAATACTTAAGCACGTGAGGCGCGTAGCCGGAGTCGTTGCTCGTATTGAACGCTTCCAAGCCGTCCACCCCCAGCTCGAACACCCGCTCGATTTGGGCCCAGATAAATTCAGGCGGAAACCCGCCGCGTTCGGGTTTCGTCAACCAGAATGGATGCGCCATGAAGGCCATTCCTCCATCGGCGTGAATCGCATCAATAGTCTCTTGAGTCGTAACGGCTGGCCCGCGTTGGGCCACCCGCGCCGGTTCATGCTCCAGCGCGCGCTTGATCGCGTCCGTTTCGATCCGCGACGATTCCGGCTTATCCGCAGCCAAGCCCTCCTCGCGCAGCATGCGACGGATCGCCCATGTTGAAACGCGATCAGGATAGGCCGCTTGGACCCTTTCCAACGTAATGGGAATGTCCATGAGCGCCAGCCCGGCCAGGACCGTGTCCGTTGCCCACTGCTGTCGGGCACGCATCCGGTTGCACAGCTTGCTTATATGTGTCGCGTCTTCATCGAAATGGTAGCCTAGTATATCGACCACGCTCTCCGGGTGGCCCTCCATTGCCAACCGGCTACCAATTTCAATGCCATGCACATAGGTCAGTTTCAGCCGTTCCGCTTCCGCTTTGGCTCGTTGCAGGCTTGCTACATTGTTGTGTTCGGTTATGGCGACGGCCGATATCCCTTGGTCCGCCGCGCACTGAATCAACTGCTCCGGTTCATCACGTGCATCTACTGAAAAAACCGAATGCATGTGCAAATCAATCATCATGCTTTCCTCCCTGAAAAAACGAGTATAGACGTGACTGCGTCTTTTGTCTACTATGCACCGCTTTCTGTGAAGATTGGATCGAGAGAAAGGACGATGGACGGGTATGGCGAAGATTATTCTAGGGCTGCCGAAAGGCAGTTTGCAGCAAACAACCTTTGAGATGTTAAAGAAAGCCGGCTGGACGGTTTCGGGCGGGTCCCGGTCGTATGTTCCGCGGGTGGACGACCCGGAGATCGAGGCGCGCTTGATTCGCGCTCAGGAAATCAGCCGATACGTGGAAAACGGGCACCTTGATGCCGGCATGACGGGGCACGACTGGATTGTCGAAAACGGATCGGACGTGGTCGAGGTGGCGGAATTGGTCTACGCTAAATCCGGTATGAATCCGGTACGCTGGGTGCTGGCGGTACCAAACGATTCCCCCATCCAGTCCGCCCAGGATCTGCAAGGCAAACGCATCGCTACCGAGGCCGTGGGGATTACCCGGCGCTACTTGATGCAGCAGGGGGTCGAAGCGGAAGTCGAATTCTCCTGGGGCGCGACGGAGGTCAAGGCCCCGGAACTGGTGGATGCGATTGTCGAGATCACGGAAACCGGTTCCTCGTTGCGGGCGAACAATCTGCGCATCGTGGAGACCATCCTGACCTCGACCACCCGCCTGATCGCCAACCGCGCCGCGTGGGAAGATGCTTTCAAGCGTCGGAAAATTGAAAAGCTGGCCTTGATGTTGCAGGGCGTTTTGGCGGCAGACCGTAAGGTGCTGGTGAAACTCAATGTCGAAGCCGATAAATTGGACGCTGTAGCCGGCTTGCTGCCGGCCATGCACGCGCCCACGGTCAATAATTTGCGTACGGAGGGCTGGTACTCGGTGGAGTCCGTGCTCGATGAGAGCGTGGTCCGCGAGATCATTCCGGAACTGAAGGCGGCGGGTGCCGTCGACATTATCGAACTGGGCTTGAATAAAGTTGTGCCTTGACTCCGACACGGATAGCGGGCATGACTGCCTGCGCATCCGTGAAGGTTGATTATCCGAGGAAAGCTGTATGGGAACCATCAAGAAACAACGCCGCAGGAAAATGGCGAAACATAAACGCCGTAAACGCCTGAAGGCGGATCGACACAAAAAGAAATAGCGGGCATTCCCGCAACGCCCCCGATGGTTCCCATCCTCCTGTTTTTCCCGTCGCCATGTTGTTGGCGGCGGTGAGGGGAGGTGTGCGCTTGCAAATCGTGCCTTGGCGGTGAATAGTGCTGTCAGGGTAGCGTGGTTAATCGGACCATGAATAAATGAGGGCGCACGTTAGAAATCAAGATAGTCAGCCATGGGGTTACGTCGGTATGGCCCTGCTGGCTGGTGGACTGCTGGTCGGCTGCCGATCTTTGGCGGTTCGCGACGGTCCGTGCGCGGATTGGGAGTCCCCGCGGGATTTGGCTGAACCGCTATTGCCCGAGCAGTTGGCCTTGGCAGAGGCCTTGGCACATTTTGCGGTGGCGAACGGGCATGAAGCCAACCGGCGCTTTGAGCGCGCCCTGGAGGCGTATGACCGTGCGCGGGCGGCCGATCCCGGTTATTTGCCGACCCACATGCGGATCGCGATTAATCTGTTGCGCCTAGGCCGAGGCGAGGAGGCGGCCGCGTTGTTGCGTGACTTGGCTGAGGAGCGGCCGTATCAGGCGCAACCGCTTATTTGGCTGGGTTCCGTCTACCGGCAAATGCAACGGATCCCTGAGGCGCTGGAGGTTTATGCCTCGGCCTTGGCGCAAACCCCGAAGGAGGCGGCGCTTTACGTTACGATGGCCGATCTCTGGCTGCAGCTAGGGCAGGAAGAGGAAGCGCTGGCCAAACTGGAAACCGGCATTGAGCGGGCCGATGGTACGGCCGCGATTCGGCGTGTGCGCGGTGAGCTGCTTATGCGCCGGGCGGCGACCGCCGCTGATCGCGAGCAGCGCCAGGCGTGGCGGGCAAAGGCGCGGACAGATTTTGAGGCCGCGCTCGCGACGACCCCGAACGATACCGGCCTGCTGTCTGCCTTGGCCGATTGGCATGTGCGCGCGGGGCAGTGGGGCTCGGCTATTCCCTATTATGAACGATTGTTGCGGCTCGACCCGACGGATGCCCTGGCTCTGGAGCGCCTGGCCCAAGCCTACGAACGGCTAGGCCAATTGGATGACGCCGCCCGCACGTTGGAAAGACTGGCCCAGCGTCAGCCGACCAATCCACGCGTATTTCTTGCCTTGGGGCGGCTTTATGAAGCGTTGGACCTGGAGGAGAGGGCGCTGGTCAACTACCAGCTAGCCACGCAGACCGGGGCAAGTGACCCTACGGCTTTTCTGCGCTTGGGTGTGCTGCAAATGGAAGGGGCTCCCGCTGCGGCCATTGCGGCGCTGCAGAAAGGGCGGCAACAGTTTCCTCTGGATCCGCGCCTGCCCGAAATGCTCGGCTATGTCCTTTTCAATGAAGCGCACTATGCAGAGGCTATCGCGGCTTTCGGCGCGGCTGTAACCGCTGCGGAGGCGGAAGGGATTGATCCAGCCGATACCGCCATGAACCTCTATCTCTACTATGCGCTGGCCTACTACTTCACCGGGCAGCCGGAAGCGGCAGCCCCCGTGCTGCAGCCGGCGGTGGAGCGTCAGCCATCAGCTGTCGAG